>NZ_CP115763.1 GCF_027912675.1 Paracoccus sp. SCSIO 75233
GCACCTCGAAGATAGCGGCAAGAGTTGACAGCTGTCAACAACGTCCTCGCGGGCGAACAGCGGTTTTCACCCTGTGGTCATTAAAATGCGACATATCTCGATGACGCCATTCGGGCGGCAGCCGGTGACGGCTGGCCTGCTCGCAACCCAAGCCCTGTCCGAGGTCCCTGCCCCGGATGATGCGCCCGACAAATGGGCGCTGCTGCGCGATTTGACCGTCGCGCGGCTGAATTACGGCGTGACGGATCGCGATCTTGCGGTTCTGTCGGCGCTGCTGTCCTTTCATCCGGCCAAGGAGCTGGAGGATGACGACCGGCTGACGGTGTTTCCATCGAACCGCGCCCTGTCGGAGCGCGCGCATGGCATGGCCGAAAGCACGCTGCGCCGCCATATCGCAGCACTCGTCCGGGCCGGGCTGATCATCCGGCGCGACAGCCCGAACGGCAAGCGCTACGCAACCCGCGACATGACCGGCAGCTATGACCGGATTTTCGGCTTCGATCTGCGCCCGCTGCTGGTGCGCAGTCCCGAGATTGCGGGTATGGCACTCGCGGCCCGGCAGGAGGCATTGCGCCTGCGGCGGCTGCGCGAGGAGGTGGTGATCCGGCTGCGCGATGCGGGCAAGCTGCTGGAATGGGCGCTGGAGCAATCCATTGCGGTCCCTGCGGCGCTGCACGATGCCATCGCAGACCAGCGCCGCCGTCTTCGTCGCAAGCTGGACATGACCGCGCTGGAGGCGCTTGCAGGCGATGCCGAGGATATTCTGGCGGATATTTCAGCGATTGCAGGCAACGAAACAAGGAATATGGACGGCAGTGACGACGATAATGAGCGGCACTATCAGAATTCAAACCCAGATATACCTTGTTATGAACCTTGCTCAGAAGAGCAAAAGGCGGCGGGTGGCGAGGCCGAGCTTGCCATTCCGCTGGGGCTGATCCTGAAAGCTGCGCCGGATATCAAACCCTATGCGCAGCATCCGATCCGAAACTGGCGCGATCTGGTCAGCGTGGCCGGTTTCGTCCGACCGATGCTGGGGATTTCAACCGATGCCTGGGAGGAAGCCTGCCGCAATATGGGCGAGGTCACGGCCGCGATTACGCTCGCCTGCATCCTGCAACGATCCGGCGAGATCATGCGGCCCGGCGGCTATCTCCGCGCGCTGAGTCGAAAAGCGGCGGAGGCGGGGTTCTCGCCGGGACCAATGGTGATGGCGTTGCTGAGGGCAGAGAATGGCCGCGCGGTCTGAGGAAAAGTTGACAGCTGTCAACTCTGGTTGGAAGGGGCCGGTCGGGATGAAAGTTGACAGCTGTCAACTGCAAGCCCGCGCACGAAAATGGTTTGCTCCATCACGCCGGATGTATTCTATCTTATGATTTCATACCCACGCCGCCGTTTCGCATTCAGCGTTAGTTCCGCGAACCCAGTTGCCTCGGCTTCGGTTTCGTACCAGCGGGTCAGGCTTTGTCCACGCGTGCCGATGCGGCCCCATTCCCGTGTCAGGTGAACGCCGCCGAAGAGATCGGCGGAAAGCTCCAGCCGGTAGAAGCGGCGCATATTCTGCACCGGGTCAATGCGGGTCAGCACGGTCGGGGGGGACGAGGTCGGTCATGGTGCGCTCCACAGCCGGAAACGGCGGGCGCCGGTCACTTCCCGGATCAGGCCCATGGCGAGTAGCCGGGCGAGGATACGCTCGGCGGTGATGCGGGACACGCCGATTTCCTGTTCGACCATTTCGGTGGTCATCAGCGGATGGGCGCGCAGCACCGCGATCACGCGGGCCGGGGTGGGGCCTTTCATCCGTGCCACGCTGGCCGTGGCGCGCGCCGCCCAATCATCCAGCCGCTGCGCCTCTGCCCGTGCATGGGTGGCCCCGGTCCGAACGGCGCTCAGCCATGCGCCCAGCCGTTCGGTTGCGGGGCCGCCCATACGCCAGATGCGCCGCCCGTCATGGCCGAGCGGGATGAAGGGCAGATGATCCAGCCCGCTCGCCGCGCTGCGGGCCGCGAAACACGCGGCTTCGGCCAGATCTTCGGGCGGCGACAGACCGGCCAGCCGCCAGCCGGGCAGGGCCATGGCAGCGCGGGTCAGCGGGTGCAGGCCGGAAGCGTCGATCAGCGTCAGAAACTCCTGCGCTGCGGCGTCGAAACCGTCACCTGCGGCGCGGCCGGTCTCTGACGGGGTGTCGACCCGGTGCAGGCCCAGAAAGCCGCGCAGATCGGTCGGTTCCGCCTGACCTTCCAGCCGCCGCAAAGCCCAGCGGGCCTTGGCGAGCACCAGCGGATCGGAGCTGGCGCGACCGGCCATGACATCGCGCCCGATTTCTTCGCGGGGCAGGGGGGTGCCTTCAGCCCAGAGCATCGCCTCCACCTCCAGCATGGCGAGCCGCCGGATCATGCCCGGGTCTTGCCCGACCACGGCATCGAGGCCCCCGAGCGCCTGTGCCGCATCGGCCAGTTCGACCGCAAGCCCGGATTGGGCCGCACACCAGTCAGCCGGATCGAGGCCCGGGCAGGCGTCGGCACGGGGCAGGGGCAGGGCCTCCGCATGATCGTCCCGCGCCGGTCCGGGCAGAAACCAGAGGTCGTTTTCGTTCATGGGCGCAGGATAGCAGATGCGAACGAAAAGTGAATCGAGAGAAGTGGCTTGTCCAAAGTGGTCGTCGTTAGTGCGTTTTTCGCCAAAATGGGATTTTACCAAGAATACCGTCCCAATTTTGACAAAGCCCCGTTTTCCTCGCGTTACAGGTGTATGAAATTCCGAAATTCCAGTTATGAAACGTGAATCCAATTTAGACTTGAGGATCTTTACGCGTTTCTGTCACCCTACTCTATAATGCCCGATAATCTATTATATACCGATGCTGCCCGCATCACTGTCCAATTGAGACCAGATAGCCTTGCCGTCGATGTTGACGAAGGACAGTACGATATCTTGTCGATCATTAATTAAGTTACTAATATCATGAGAAATTATTGCTATGGTATTGCAGCTTGGTATCGCTGTTCGCGTGCTGGTAAGCTCTTCAGCTTTTGTTGTTGATTTGAGTGCCAACAGTACAGAGGCGACTGTCATGCTCAATGTGAGGTGTTGCATAAATTGTCTCTCCAGTAATGCTTCAGGCCAATTTGCTAACTCAGATTGGTTCGCATAGTTCTTAGCCCAATGGTTTTTTACATCTATCCAGAGAACTCCCCTTTGCTTCCGGGTCTTGTTTCGACAAACAAGTCCGGAACCAATCAGTTTTGATTACTAAACGTGTCTGCTGTAGATAGTACAATAAATATTGTTTCGAAGATTATAGAAGTGTTGCAAGTGCAAGTTCATCGGCAAAAAAGCTTCGGAACGCCAGAGCACCTCGGGCTGCTTACTCCGCATCAGGAGCGCACGGGCGCGTCGCGCAAACGACCGTTTTTGCCAGCATGGCACACCATATGCCGACCGGGGAGGTTGAACCATCAAAACGCCCGGAACAGGAATGCAGCGGTCAATTTCGACGCCGTCCGCTACGCGGCAGCACGGAACGGTACCAGCCACGATAGGGTGGACCCGGTTTTTCCGGTCGGTCTGTATTCCGCACCTATTGCGAGGCCGGTCGCGGCGAGCGTCGGAGCGAGGGCGAGGTAGTCCAGCATTCCGTGATCGGGTGGGCCACGGTCGGGGACCGCTGCAATCTGGATATGGCCTGTGATCCCGGCGAAGGCGCGGATGTCGGCGGCCACGTCGCGACCCATACGGCCCATGTGGTAGCAATCGAGCATCATGGAAAGGTTCGGGGCGCCGAGCGCGGCAATGATCTTGGCCGCATGCTCCGGGGTAGACAGGTGGTAGCCGGGGACGTCATGGATGTTGATCGGCTCGATCAGGATGCCGATGCCGTGGGGCGCGGCGGTCTCGCAGGCGTAGCCGAGCGCGTCGCAAAAGGCGTCGTCCGAGGTCGCGCCGGTGTCCGAGCGGCCGGCCATGACGTGAACATTGCGGGTGCCGGTCGCGACGGCATAGGCGACGGCGCGGTCGATCTCTTCCCGGGCGCGGGCCTTGCAGCCCGGCAGGGCCGACAGGCCGAACTCGCCCGCATCGCGGTCGCCGGGCCAGGTGTTGAGTGCGAGAGACGGCAAGCTGGTCTCGTCAAGGACCGCGCGCAGAGCAGCAGCGGACGTCGTCTCGTATGGGAAGTGGAATTCGACCGCGTCGAAGCCCGCGCGCGTGGCGGCGCGCACAGCGTCGGGCAGGGCGAGGTCGGTGAAGAGGAAGCCCAGATTGGCGGAGATGATCATCGGCTCAGTCCCAGTCCACGTTGAAAGTCTCGATCACGTCGCGCTGCTGGGCCTCGGTCAGCATCCGGGGCGAGGCGCCGCGCAGGAGGATGGCGAGCTTCGCGGTCTCCTCCAGCTCTTCCGTGGCGTAGACCGCAGCTTCGAGGTCCTTGCCTGCGACGACGGGGCCGTGATTGGCCAGCATCACCGCGGTGCGCCGTCCCGCGAGCCCACGCACCGCATCGCCCATGGCCGGATCGCCAGGCCGGTAGTAGGGCAGCAGACGCACCTTTCCGAGCTTCATGATCCCGTAGGCCGTCAGTGGCGGCAGCATGTTGTCGGGGTCGATCTCGGGCAGCATCGACAGCGCGACGGAATGCGTCGAGTGGAGGTGCACGACGGCTCCGGTTCGCCTCCGTGTTTCGTAGAAGGCAGCGTGGAGCGGCATCTCTTTCGTCGGCTTGTCGCCGTCGATCAGCGTTCCGCCCTCGTCGAAGCGGCTGAGGCGGGCGGGGTCAAGGCGCCCGAAGCTCGATCCGGTCGGCGTGACCAGCAGCCCACCATCGGGCGTGCGGGCAGAGATGTTCCCCGAGGATCCCGTGGTCAGGCCGCGGTCGAACATCGATTTGGCGAAGAGGCAGATATCCTCGCGCAGGCGCGTCTCCTCACTCATCGCTCACCCCTCAACATCGCGTCGGCCTTGGCGAAGAAGTCCGCGCCGCCAAAATTGCCGGATTTCAGCGCCAGCGTCAGGTCGGGGCGGGCGCGCAGCATGGGCACACCGGGGTCGATCTGCGGGCCGACGGTCAGCCGGTCGGCACCCAGACCCTCGACCACTGCGCCCGAGGTTTCGCCGCCCGCCGTGACGAGGCGGGTGAAGCCGCGCGCGGCAAGGTCGCGGGCGAGATCCGCGAACATGCCGTCGAAGGCGGCAGCGAGGCGGTCGCGGTCGTGTTTCCGCTGCGCTGCGCTGACGTCTTCGGGGTCGTCGGAGGAATAGATCAGCGGCAGACCGTCCTGCGCCACTGCCCAGTCGGCAAGAGCGCCGACCGCGAAGTCCTCCGCGATGACTTCGTCCGGCGTGACCTGCCGGGCGGGTCCCTGATGATTGGCGATCTGGCCCCGCGTCGCGCGTGAGCACGAGCCCGAGAGTACCGCGCCACGCCCGTCATGCTGGGGTGTCCAGTCGCCTGCCGTGCCAGACAGCAGGCCCGCGGCCCGAAAATTCTCCGGCAGGCCGAGCGCGATGCCTGAACCGCCGGTGATGAGCCTGTGCTCCGCCGCGGCCCGCCCGAGTAGAATGAGGTCGTCGTCGGCCACGGTATCCGCCACGATCAGGCGGCGGCCAGCGCTCGCCTCGGCGTCAAGCCGCTCGGCGATGGCGTCCTTGCCCGCGCGCAGCGTCGGGAGTGGCAGGTGGCCGACCTCTGACGCGCTTTGCAGCGCCAGCCATCGGCGCAGGTCGGGGTCGGTCATAGGCGTCAGCGGGTGGTCCTGCATCCCGCTTTCGCTGAGCAGCACGTCGCCGACGAAGAGGTGGCCCATGTAGATCGTACGCCCGGTTTCGGGGAAGGCGGGGCAGACCAGCGCGCGGTCGACCCCGAGTGCGTCGGCGAGCGCGTCGGCGACCGGTCCGATATTGCCCTGGGGCGTGGAATCGAAGGTCGAGCAATACTTGAACAGGAACTGCCGGCAGCCTTGCGCGCGCAGCCAGTCGAGTGCTGCGAGCGAGGCCGTGACCGCCTGATCGACCGGGACCGACCGGGTCTTGAGCGCGATTACGCCCGCCTCGATCTCCTCTGCCGCAGGACTGGTCGGGATACCGGAATAAAGCGTCGTCGCCATCCCCTGTTTGACCAGGGTGTTGGCCAGATCGCCCGAGCCTGTGAAATCGTCTCCGATGGCACCTAAGAGCATGTCGGTCCTCCTGCGGGATCAGTTCATGAACCAGTTTACCGGACCGAGACTGATCACGGGGACATAGGTAATCAAGAGCAGACAGCAGATGACCGTCGCCACGAACCAGATAAGTTGCGGGATGATCTTCTCGATCGGGATGTTGGCGACTGCGCAGGCGGCGAACAGGTTCACGCCCAACGGCGGAGTGATCATGCCGAGCGCGAGGTTCACCACGACGATCAGGCCGAAATGTACCGGATCGACGCCGAACTGGATGGCGATGGGTGTCAGGATCGGGGCGAGCACGAGGATCGCCGCCGAGGTCTCGATGAACATGCCGATGAACAGCAACAGCACGTTGACTGCGAAAAGGAAGCCGATCTTGCTGTCGAAGACCGTGCCGAACCACGCAGCGATGTCGTTCGGAAGCCCTGACCGCGCGATCAGGAAGGAAAATAGCGCCGCCGCCGAGATGATCAGCATGATCGCGGTGGTCGACACGATGGTCTCGCGGAGGATGCGCGGCAGCTCCCGCAAGGGCAGCTCTCGATAGATGCCGATGCCCACGATCAGCGCCACGGCGACGGCGGCAGCCGAAGCCTCGGTCGGGGTGAAGATGCCGGCATAGATACCGCCGATGATCACGACTGGCACGGCGAGCGCCGGGAGCGCCGAGACGAGCGCGGTGCGGAAAGGCGGGCAGTCTGCGCCGTCGTTCAGCCCCAGCCCCCGAAGGCGGCAGATCACCAGAACCAGCGCCATAAGCGCGCTCGCGACCAGAATCCCGGGACCGATCCCCGCGATGAAAAGCTGGCCGACCGATGTCTCGGTCGACACGCCGTAAAGGATGAGCGGGATCGAGGGCGGAATGAGCACCCCAAGCTCGGCAGAACTTGCCTGGATCGAGGCTGCGAGCGGTTTTGGATAGCCTTGGTTGACCATCGCAGGGATCAGGATCGCCCCGATGGCAAAGGTGGTCGCCACGCTCGACCCGGAGACAGAGGCGAACATCATGCAGGTCAGCACGCAGGAACAGGCAAGCCCGCCCTGAACACGGCCGACGAGGGATCTCGCCAGATCGACCAGCCGCCGCGATATGCCCCCGCCGGACATCAGGTTTCCAGCGAGGATGAAGAGCGGGATCGCCATGAGCGGAAAGCTGTCGAGCCCGGTGAACATGCGCTGAGCGATCAGCAGAAGCGGCAACCGTCCCTGCACCTCGATGCCCACGATTGAGGCCAGACCAATCGACACGGCTATGGGTACGCCCATCAGAAAGAAGATAACCAGAGAGACGGCGATGGCGGAATTCAAGGCGAGGCCTCCGGGATGGGAGCGTGAGGGTCCTGACCGAGCCCGCGGACGATGCTGGCCGGGATCGCTATAAGCGCGAAGAGAGTGCCGACCGGCAGCGCGGCATAGGCCCATGCGATTGAGACTTCCAGCCCGGCCATTGTCTGGCCCAGCACGCGTTCAGTCATCGTCCAGCCCTGCCAGAACACCACCGTGAAGAACAGGAAAGACAAGAGCCCGGAGAGGATTATCAACGCCTGACCGGCCCGGCGCGGCAGCGAGGTCTGCACTACCTCGATCGAGATCATCGCGCCGTGGTGAAAGGCGGGCGCGATCCCCATGAAGACCGCCCAGATCATCGCCGAGCGCGCAGCGACCTCCGACCAGGTGGAGGGAGATCCGAAAATAAAGCGCGTGACGACCTGAAAGATGGACAAACCGGACGCCGCGATCAGAAAAACGATGGCCGCGCCGAGCGCGATCCGGGTCGTGTACCGCTCAAGGATCAGGAACTGGGACATCGGGCCTCCGGCCTCATGGCGCGGGTAGCGACAGCCATGCCGCTGCCCGCAGCCGTTATCTGTCGATCATTCGACGGCCTGAATGCGCTCGACCATCTCGGAGCCGTATTCCGAAGTGTAGATGTCATAGGCATTCTGGGCGAGTTCGGCGAAAGGTGCCTTGTCGATATCCTCGACCACCTCCATGCCGTTCTCGCGCATGAGCGCAATGCCTTCCTCCTCAAGACGCGACACCTCGGCGCGCGTGGCAGCTGCAGAGGCGGCGGCGGCTTCGCTGAACCAGCCCTTTTCCTCGTCCGACAGGCTGTCCCACAGGATCGGCGAGGCCAAGATTACCGCCGGAGAATAAACATGTCCCGTCAGGCTGGCATGGTTCTGGACTTCCCAGAAATTCGACGCCGAGATCACGGTCACGGGGTTTTCCTGTCCATCGACGACGCCTTGCTGCAGCGCGGTGAACAACTCGGGAAAGGCCATGGGTGTGGGCTCTGCGCCCATCTGGGCGAAGGCCTCCATGTGGACGCGGTTTTCCATGGTGCGCAGCTTGAGCCCCTCGAGGTCCGCCGGCGTGCGCACCGGGCGTTTGGAGTTGGTGACATGGCGGAAGCCGTTTTCCGACCAGGCCAGGCCCACCAGGTCGTTCTCGCCGATCTTGGCCAGAAGCTCCTGCCCGATTTCCCCATCCAGCACGGCGCGTGCATGATCGTAGTCGCGGAACAGGAACGGCAGGTCGAGCGCGTAGGTCTCGGGCACGAAATTGCCCAGCGGCCCGGTCGAGGAGATCACCAGATCGAGCGAGCCGATCTGCAGGCCCTCGATCATGTCGCGCTCGCCGCCCAATGCCCCTGCCGCGGCTTGTTCGCCGGTCCATGCGCCGCCCGACAGCTCTTCGAGCGTGTCGAAGAAGGCTTCGGCCCCTACGCCGTAATGCGACGTTGCGCTCTGGGTGTGTCCGATGGTCACGCTTTGCTCTGCGAGGGCTGCGCTGGCGAACAGCGCCGCAGCGGCGGTTGTGGCGAAGATGGTCATCTTGGTCATGTGTAATTCTCCCTTGAAATCGCTTAATCTTTTGTCATGCGGAGCTCGTGCTCGCGCAGGAGTTCCTCGAAATTTTGGTTCGACGCGAATCCGAGGCGGCGCGCGCGAGGCGTGTCGATATGGCCGGGCCATGTCTCGACGATGGCCTCGATGCCGGGGTCGCGCGCGTCGCGGATCAGGCGCACGGCGTCGGGCCCGGCAACACGGCGAAGCGCGTCGATCATCTCTGCGACGGACACTGTGAGGCCAGGCAGCGTGATCGTCGTGTCACCGTCCAACGCATCCTGGCCGAGTGCTATGACATGGCGCAGCGCCGCGATGGCATTGTCGGGCGATGCAAGGTGCAGCCTGAGGTCGCGGCGCACCGGAAGCGTCGCCGGCTCGCCCGCCATCGGTTCGCGGACGAGACCGCTGGCGAAACTTGAGGCCGCGCGATTGGGCCGCCCCGGCCGGACCGAGATTGTCGGAAACCGGATCGTGCGGCCACGCAGGAGTCCACGCCGCGCGGCATCCCGGATCAGCATCTCGCCCATGACCTTCTGCGTCCCGTAAGAGGACAGCGGCGTGGGCGGGGTGGTCTCGTCGATATCGGCATTACCCGCGCAGCCGAAGACCGCCACCGATGAAGTGAAGATGAAGACAGGCGGCTCGGCCATCCGGCTCAGAGCCGACACGAAGTTGATGAGCGCGCGCAGGTTGACCTGAAGGCCAAGTTCGAAATCGGCCTCGGCGGCGCTGCTGACCACGGCGGCAAGGTGAACGATGACACCGGGCGCTTCGCCGGCAATGCGATCCAGCACGTCGCGATCCGAGAGATCGCCCGGCAGTGCCTCGACCAGGGCGTGGCGCGATGCAAGCTCGCGGAGCGGGGCGTCGGAGATGTCGCAGGCGAGGATGCGGGTCACGCGGCGCGGCGATCCGTCGACCGTGATCTCGGGCCGGGCCGCCAGATCGTCGATCAGCATGCGACCGATGAACCCTCCGGCCCCCGTCACGAGCAGCGTCGTCTCATCCATGCATCATCCTCCCGAATCAAACGCAGCGCCAACGCTACGCGCCAACTGGTCTGTTATCAAGGCCAGTTGGCACAAGTGGGATCGATGATCCGTTAGGTAATTGTTTTTACAATTAGAATTTAGGCCCCTGAAGCCTCAGGCGTCGATGGAGGCCAGCGTTGAGCGGTAGATTCGTTCGATATGTGTCTCGAAACAAGCCACGGCGGCGGCTGCGTCATGGACCTTGAGCGCGGCCAGAATCTCCGCGTGATCCTCGATGCTGGTCGCGATTGCATCGGTGCCGCCCATCACCCGGACGCGGTTGGGCATCATGTATCCGTAGAGTTCCTTGACGATGTCAGTGAGCACATCGTTGCCCGCGGCCTCGTAGATCGCGAAGTGAAATTCACGGTCGCAGATCAGGAACTCGACCGGCTTCGACAGGCTGCGCCGCTGCGCTGCGAGCGAGGCGTCGAGAAAGGCCAGTGCGTCCTGCGTTATCCGCGTGGCGGCACGGCTCACGACCTCCAACTCGACCACCAGGCGGGCATCGTTGATGTGATGGATGTCATTGGCATTGAGCCGGTTGCTGGAGACGACGGTGCCTTCGCTGTCGCGCAAAAAATCCGACACGACGCGGGTGCGCGCGCCCTGCGATACCGCGAGGACGCCCTGTTCCGCGAGGATGCGCAGTCCCCCGCGCACCGATTCACGACTGACCTGCCACGCCTGCGCCAGATCGCGTTCGCTCGGCAACTCGTCGCCTACCGACAGCACGCCTGACGCTATCAGCCCCGACAACTTGTCGGCCACCACCTCACGCACGCTGCGATGGACGAGCGTGTCCGCGTAGCCCGGAATGTCCTTGAAATCTTCTGTCTTGGCCACGGCTGTCCCCCTGGCGCGTATTTAGCGCAAGACGGGCTGACGAACCATCCCGATCCGTCGAAGCATTCTCTGTTCGTTCCTGTACGCTGGCCTTGTCAGGTTGTTTGTCCAGTCACGATGTTGCCCGATGGCCATCTTTCAAGCGACCATCCCGTTTGCCATTTCGCCCCAGGTTTCGGACGCGGAAGCCCGGCGGGTGCGATAGATTTCAGGGGTGGGGCGACGGCGTTCGGGGCCGGATGCAGTGATCTGATCCGGGCGGCGATTTCTGCGGCAAACCGGTCAACTCACGCCCGGATTGCCTCATAACTGACCGTTACACCCCGCTCTGCCATCAATCATATGGCACCTTATTTGGTCGGTGTCAGCGACGGGTCATCCCGCAGCCAGCGTTGTAGAGTCGCCCGGCTCATGCCGAGCCTCTGCGCCATCTATTTGCGGATCAGCCTGTCCTCGGCCAAGATATCCTTGAGCCGCTTTACCTGCTTAGGTTCTGAACGCTGATCTGATCGATCCAGGGTATGGCCGATTGCGCCCCGGAATAAAGACAGGCCTGCGCGGACGCCCTGATTGCGACATCCAGTGCCTGTTCTGGTGCCATATGCGCGTGGAGCCCCGCTGCCAGATAACCCACAAATGTATCGCCGGCGCCGACTGTATCGACGGGTGTGATTTTCGGTGGCCTGATGTGTCGGGGCGCATCGCCCCCGGCGAGGATTGCGCCATCCGCACCGAGTGTCAGCGCAAGCCTGCGACCCGTAGTCTGACACCATTCCTGCGCGGCCTCCGCCGTCGGGGTCTGACCGAAAATCGCCTGAAATTCGGTTTCATTCGCAATGACCATGTCGGCCAGACATGCCAGGCTGGCGCTTTCTGGCAAAACCGGTGCGACGTTCAAAACGCTGAAGGCCCCTGCCGCACGGGCCATTTCAATGGCTGTCCGGGTTGCTTCCTGTGGGACTTCCTGCTGGAGAATAACCGTGTTGCCAGCTTTCAGCCCGGATAAGGCATCCCTGACGACCCCTGCGCTCAGACAGCTATTCGCACCGGGCAGAACCGCAATCGAGTTTTCCGCTGCCGCATCAATCTGGATCAGCGCAACACCAGTCGGCATGTCGCATTTTTGAACGGAAGTCAGATCGACACCGGATTCGGCAAGCGAGGCCGTCGCGGCGATACCATCGTCATCCCGTCCGATGCATGCGACAAGGCGGACAGCGGCTCCCGCACGCCTTGCGGCAAGCGCCTGATTGGCCCCTTTGCCGCCGGGCGTTTTCCGCAGCTCTGAACCCAGAACCGTTTCACCGGGCCGCGGCAGTTTCTGAACATGCGCGACATAGTCGAGGTTCACGGAACCGACGACATATATCATAACTTCCTCCGGTCCAATGAATGCAAGACATGCCCGGAGCTTCGAAATATGCGGTGACTTTCTGGGGCACTGCCGGGTCGTTGCACGTTCATGTCAGAAGGCGTTCACGATACTTGTCCAGAATGACGGCCAGAATGATGACGATCCCGGTAATCATCTGGCGCACAAAATCGCTGAGACCAAGCAGGATCAGGCCATTGGCAAGCACACCGATGATAAACGCACCGAGCAGAGTGCCAAGCACTGAGCCGCGTCCACCGTTGAGGCTGGTGCCACCGATAATGACCGCAGCAATGGCATTAAGCTCGAACCCGTTTCCGATGATCGGGCTCGCGATATTAAGGCGCGACATGTAGATTATTGCTGCGATGCCGACGACGGCGCCAGCGATGGTGAAAGTGGCGACTTTATAAAGAAATACCGGATGGCCCGCCAGACGAACCGCTTCTTCGTTGTTGCCAATACCATAGATCAGCCGTCCGAACACGGTCCGGGTCAGCACAAACCATGCAATTGCCACAATCGCCAGTGCAACCAGAAACACGAGTGGCACACCAAAGACTGCCTGTGACCCGAACGCGTTGAAGGCCGGCGGGAACGAATAAATGGTGCGCGCGTCGGTCACCAGCAGAGCCGCACCACGGGCGATGTTCAACATCCCCAGCGTGACAATGAAGGAAGGCAGACCCCAATATGCGGAAATAAATCCGTTAAGCAGACCGCAGATGATGCCAACGCCGACTGCCGCAAGCGTCGCCAGGGTAACGGCGGCGAATACGGGCAGGCCGGGAAGATTTATGACCGTCCCCGCAACAACCGCACACAAGGCCAGAACAGAACCAACCGACAGGTCAATACCACCGATCAGAATGACGAAGGTGACACCGACCGCCAGTATCAGGTTGATGGTAACCTGCGTCAGGACATTCGTCAGATTGGCAAGCGTCAGGAAGTGATCCGAGGTCAGCGCGAAGAAGATCACAAGTGCGATAAGGGCAATGGCGATCCCCGAATCCCGGAAGACATTTTTCCAGACCAATACGGGTTGCTCGGATGTGCGGGAAGGCTTGGCTTGCGACATCGGGGTGCTCCTAGGTTCTCGGGCCGGTTTTATAGGCATATGTCAGGAGTTGTTCTTCGGAAAATTCATCCCGTGTCAGCTCGCCCGTGATTGCATGGTTTGCCATCACCACAATGCGGTCGCACAGGGCCATCAGTTCGTAAAGCTCGGACGAAACGATGATCAGGGACTTTCCGTCCCTGGCGAGTTGCCGGAGCAGTTCATAGATTTCGGACTTGGCCCCCACATCCACGCCGCGTGTGGGTTCGTCGAGTAGCAGGATGCTGGGATTCCGGGCCAGCCATTTGGCCAGAACGACCTTTTGCTGATTGCCGCCTGAAAGGGTGGAAACGGTATCCTGCAACCGACCGTATTTAAGACGCAGATCCTGCCCAAGCCGGGTGGCCAGTTCGTCTTCCCGGTGCCGGTCGATGATCCCGGCGCGGGAAACTGCTTTCAAATTGGCCAGACTGATATTGCTGGTGATCGGCATACTTAAAATGACGCCCTCATCGCGCCGGTCCTCGGTCACGAAGGCAAGGCCGTCTGCGATCGCCTGACGGGGTGCGGAATAGCGATGTTCGTGATCGTTAAGGGAGATGCTTCCAGAAACGGCAGTATCGGCACCGAAGATGGCCCGCATCACTTCCGTTCGCCCAGCCCCGACCAGCCCCGCAATACCAAGGATTTCGCCCGCATGCAGGTCAAAGGAAATCCCTTCGGGATGAGGAGAGGCGGCCGCGCGAAGGTTTTTCACAGACAATACGATTTCGGAATCGATGCGCGAACTGTGGTTTTCACCCATCTGATCGTTCAGACGGCGACCGACCATCCCCTGAATCAGATCTTCTTCATTTGTGTCGCTGATCGGTTTGGTAAACACGGTTGCGCCATTGCGCATGACCGTCACCCGATCGCAGTTATCCAGAATTTCATTAAGATGGTGCGATACCAGAACGACCGAAACACCTCTGGCCGAAAGCTGTGACACCAAATCAAAGAGCTTTTGCGATTCATGTGTCGTCAGGGTTGCCGTGGGTTCGTCCAGTATAAGAATGCGGCCCTGATTTTCGATGGCTCGCGCGATCTCGATAAGCTGGCGCTGAGCAAGTGAGATCATCCGCGCGAGTTTGCAATCGGTCCATCATGGTCAACACGAAGCAGCCGCTGCAATCGGCCTCAATCGCTTTGACGAAATGCGATATATCTTGTTGCCCCAAGCGCTTCGAGTCGGGATTCCTCCCTTACTCGGATTTTCCATTTTAATCTTTCAGGGGACATCACTGTGTTTCGCGATTGCCCTGCCGGAGCTTACCAGCAGAGCTTATGATATCGGCTCAACGACTTTTCGGTATTTCCCTGCGCTGCTTATGGCAGGCATACTTTACGCCGGAGTATCGATACCGACCTCGCTCCTTGTGGACCGTATCGCAATGAGGCGTGTGTGAACTTCAGCAGGTGCAGACTACGGTTGCCTCGCTACTCCGGAGTTGGTTGTTGTTTGTTAAAAGGTTGGTGGAGTATTTATCCACAGAATTGAAGCGGGGATGTCGCCCCTGTTCGCAAATCGATGCGGTCTGTGACTGGCAAAAGTCATGGAATCGCCCGGCTCAAGAATGAACTGCTCAGTTTCATCAAGTACAAGTTCGAGCGTTCCATCCAACATGAACAGGAACTCCTCTCCCTCGTGTTGATAGCTGTCACCGCTCGACGCGCCCGGCTCGACCATGAAAAGCAATGATTCCAGGACAGTTTCAACCCGAAACAACTGTTGGATTTCCACCCCGTTGAGATTCGCATCCAGAGGACGCCGCTCATGGGGGCGGACTACGAGTTGATGGTCGAGTGGTTCGCCACCAAGAACTTGTACTATGTTTGTGCCTAAAGCTGCGGCCAGTCGTTGCACGACGGCAATTGATGGATGGCTTATTGAACGTTCGATAGCGCTAAGATGTGATGCACTAAGATCTGTCGCTGCTCCCAGCTTTCGAAGGCTTATTTTCTTTGCGGTACGCAATCGCTGCAGTCGTGTTCCGAGGGACGCCTGGTCTACACCGGGTGAGGATTTGATTGAATTAGGATCGGCCTTCTGCAGGGCTAATTTGATACCAGCGGGATTCACTCCGGATCTGGCCAGATCCCGCACTATCTGCAGTCGCTTCATTTGCTCTAAAGAATAGACCCGGAAGCCGGAGGCTGTTCGCATTACCTCGATGAAGCCGTGCTTCTCCCATTGGCGGATCATGGTTGTTGTCACGCCTAACATCGCTGCGACCTGTCCGATGTAAAGGTCGGCGTCTTGGGGTTTCTCGCTTGGATTCGCTATAGGATCGACATTCTCAGGCATCAACAAGTCTCTTATTCCACGCGTGCCTTCTGGGCAAGCGCCTTGGCTGGCTCGAACGCAGCTTAACTTTCACCCTGTGCTCAATGATATTTTCGGCATGCCACCGGAAACAGCATAGATTATGTCACCGGTGGTGGTGTGGCTCGGCAGTAGCAAGTCGCTCGCGAGCGCGCTTTTGATTGCGCTGTAGCGAAGTGAGCGGCTTGCGGGGGGGGGGGGGCAGCGATGTTCTCCGGCGGGTCGAGTTGTTGAGTTCAACCCCTTACGGGGAACGCCGGTGACCGATGACATGATGACCCGCAAAGGCCCGTCGCATCAACCGCGAAACCGACCGGAGCCAATCAGGCGCGCGAAAATCTCTGAACCATCCGCCAGAACTCTCTGCTAACAGCCGTGAGTCAGTACAAAGTTCAGCGAATGCAGGTCAGAGCCTCCTCCAAGTGAGAATACGGGGTCCCAATTCCGCGGTGATTGAAAACTGGTTTCAGAAAGCACCGTGGCGGCCGCGCGATTTGGAATAGCGCGACCGCGTTCGAGCCCGGAGCGCGGTCAATCGCGCCAGACCAATCTCAATTCAGGATGGCGATCGCCCGAATAGGCGATCCGGTGCCTTCTCTGAAATGAATTGGCAGACCGAAGTACTCAAATCGTCTACCAACAAGTTTGTCGAGATTCGTCAGGTTTTCGGTATTGACGATCTGGTACTCGGCGCAAACTGCATGCCCGGTAAAGGTCATGTCGTCACTATGGTCGATCGCAAGCGAGTCGATACCGATGTTCACCACGCCTTTCTCAGCAAGCCAAACTGCCCCCGAGCGGTCGAGACCCGAGTAGACGTTTATGAACTCCTTCGTGCCGAACGTCCGATCACCGTGTCCACTATAGAGCAGAACGGTGTCACCGATCCGGATCTCCTGTCCGCTGGCTTCGAGCGCCGCTTCGAGGATTTCGGCGGTCATATAGTCTGGATGTCGAACATGGCTCACATCGAGACAGATTGCGGGACCGTAGTAGTATTCCAGCGGCATGTCATCGAGTGTCGCGCCACCCGGATCATATTCGAAGATCGCATCGGTATGCGTTCCGGTATGCTCGCTCATCAACCAGTTATGAGCTCGGAAGCCAAAGTCTGTGCCCCAACGGTTTTTGAAACCGTCGTGAGTCTGGTTGACCATTTTGAACGGAAGTTGGTGGCCTGGCCACAACGGCATACCTTCATGAATGTCGCGAGACAGGTCAATGACCGTTCGTGTCCCCCTGTCGAGGGCACGCTGACCTGCACGCGGAACTGCGGTCTTTGAGCTGATGTTTGCCATCTGTCCTTCTCCTATGCGTTTGCCATAGCTGGCTCGATGATAACTGGCAGGATTTCGAGGGTTTCGACGTTCACAAGACCACGGTCGGTCAGCTTCCATACAGGGCTGGTCGAAAGCGAGAGGAAGGCGAGGTGCATGAACGGCCCGTGCACCTGCACGCCAAGACGCGTCTGCGCGATCTTGGTCATCTCGGAAACCTTCGCGGTCATCTCGGCCGCGTTGAGTTCGTCGTTGATCAAGCCTGCGACTGGAAGCGGAAGCGTCCCGATCAGCTCACCATCGTCAACCATCACGATACCGCCTTGAATGCGGATGACTTCGTTGACTGCCTTGACCATGTCGTCGTGGTTGGTACCCATGACAATAATGTTGTGGGTGTTGTGCGACACCGTTTCGGCGATTGCGCCTCGCTTCATGCCGAAGCCGTGGATAAAGCCATTAGCGATACCGCCGTGGCGACCGTAACGCTCGACCACTGAACCGAGCAGGATGTCTTCTTCAACATTCGCCTGCGCGACACCGTCCTTGACGGAAACGGTCGCTTCGACTGCACGCGAAAGGTTCTGGTCTGGAATGAGACCAACCGCACGAACCTTCGCCGACGAGCCAGCAGTTTTGATCTCAAGGTCGTCTTTGGAAATCGGGCTGCGCTTGACGCTCGAACGCACCCAGTCCGGATAGCGATACGGCGGGATCTCGATCTTCAGCTTGTTGTCTTCAGCCACCAACTTGCCGCCGATATAGACTTGGTGAACCTTCATCTCGGCAAGTTCGCCCTTGACGATACACAGGTCGGCCAACTTGCCGGGAGCAAGAACACCGACATCCGGCAGATTTATCCAGGTCGCTGGGTTGATGGTCGCCATCTGGATGGCCAGCACGGGCTTGATGCCGGCGGCGATGGTGCGGCGCACAACGTCGTTCATGTGACCATGGTCTCGGAGATCGTCAGGCAACATGTCGTCCGTGCACAGGCAGAGGTGACGCGGGTCGAGGCCATCTTCCGTATAGACGCGGATGCATTCCTGCATGTTGCGCTGAGTCGAACCCTCGCGCATCAGGATACGCACGCCGTAACGGATCTTCTCGAGCGCTTCTTCCTTGGACGTCGTTTCATGGCACGAGATGTCGGTGCCGCTGGCGATGATATGCGCAGCCAGTTGGTCGTTGAAGAGAGCAGCCGCGTTACCGTCAACGACTTTGCCGGCAGCGCGAGTAAAGACGGTTGACTTGATCGCGTCGTCAAATACCTCCGGAGTGTTGTCGTAGGCGAAGCGAGGTGCGCCGACTGATTGCATTTCCCCGATGCCGTCTACGGTTGGCATCTCAAGCATGCGCGGAACATCTGCCGAGGTGATGTCTACCCCACAGGTCTCGACGAGAGGAACGTCAGGGACGCGGCACGGCACTCTCGTATGCACGCGGTTCGGGAGGAGGGCACATTCCTTCGCCATTTCCTCGACACCGTCCGGACCAAGAACGTTTGCGATTTCGTGCGGGTCGGAAACGAGCGAGGTGGTCCCGGTCGGCAGAGACAGTCGGGTAAACTCGGTGCAGTTCAGCATCGCGCTTTCGAAGTGCATGTGCGCGTCGATTAGACCTGGCATCACATGGGCACCATCTAGCTCTATGATCTCCGTCTTCGGGCCGACCAGCGAGGTGCAGTCGCCGAGACGAACAATGTACTCGCCCGACACGGCGAGCTCACTTTCATAGATTTCGCCGGAGATGACATTGACGATCTTGCCGCCGCGGAAAACCTTGTCGGCAAAAGCGTCCCTGCTCATAAGCACGTCGATCAGGTGGCGACGGTCCTTGGCCAGTTTTTGGGGTTCTACTTGGGTCATGGTGTCTTCCTCTCCTCAGTATTTGTTTTCTGCCCAGTCTCGGCCCAGCCGCTCGTAGAGCAGGCTCGCACTCCAGATTGCCGGGACCGAGCAGGATTCGTTCACTTGATGGGCGAGAGCCGGGTCGCCCGGCCCAAGGATCACGACTGGTGGAAAACCCAGAGCCGGACCCAGCACAGAAGCATCCGTGAAATACGGGACGCTCATCGGTCTTTGGTCTGAGGGGTGGATTTCGGATGCGATGTCTGAAACCTTGCGCAGCCATGCGCCTTCCGGATCGCTGGCTACCGCGTCCAGCGCAAGCAGCGTTTCGATCTCAATCCCGCTGCCTATGCAGCGCTCTACGAGAGTCTTCGCCGATTCTGCGCCTAGTCCTGGAACCAGTCGAACGTCGAGGAGGCATTCGCAGGTATCCGGCACGATGTTAACCGCCGAGCCCCCTGAAACCGTGCCGACGTTATAAGTTGGACAACCCAATAGGGGGTGGTTGTCTACTCCGAAGTCGAGACCACGCAAGGCCATAATGGCATCGGCCATGAGATCGACCGAGTTGCGGCCAAGATGTGGCATCGAGGCATGGGCCGCCTTACCGCTGGTTATGAGCTTGAGCCAAAGAACGCCCTTGTGCCCAACTGCAAGTCTGCCACTTGTGGGTTCAGCTATCACGATTGCGCCGATTGCACCGAGTCTCGGAGCCATTTGCGCAGCACCCTGGCATCCGGTTTCCTCCGAAGATGAAAGTGCCAGGACTATCTTCGCCTTCGAGCCACTTCGATGAAGCCTCTCGAAGGCGGTTACCATTGCAGCGACACCGCACTTCATGTCGGTTGTACCGCGACCGAACATCCGGCCGTCGATAATTTCTCCGCCGAGCGGATCGCCCGTCCATGGCTCCTTGCCGAGAGGAACGGTATCCAGATGTCCCGAAAGGCAGAGTGCCGGACCAGAAGATCCCGCGTTCAGGCGAGCGATCATGCTCGTCCGCCCTGGCGCGAACTCGAACGCCTCCACCGCAATGCCTGCCTTATGCAACCTGTCCGCGAGGAGTGCCACCACATGGACCTCGCTTCCGGGCGGATTGGTGGTGTCGAGCCGCACCAGATCCTGTGCCAACTTGATCGTATCCACTGACTCCGAAGGGAGGTGGTGGACATGACTATTCATCGATGACCGCCACAACGTCAGCTTCGATCAGAAAACCTTCATACATAAGTCCAGCGACACGCACGGCAGTCGCACCCGGGCCTGGGGTAGGAAGATACTCAAGACGCACCTTGGTCATCTTCTCCCAGAACACCTGCGCTTCCTGCCCGGTACCATTGAACACATAGTATGTGTTCAGCTTGACTACGTCGTTCCAGGTAGCGCCCGCAGCCTCAAGAAGCTTGGTGATGTTCTCAAAGACGTTGCGGGTCTGGACTTCAATGTCACCAACCCCGATCACATTGCCTTTCTCGTCCGCGGAAAGCTGGCCCCCGAGGTAGATCGTGCGACCGACTTTGACCGCCTGCGAGAACGGTGTCGGGATATGCCAGTCCCAGTGCCCTTCTGGGTTGATATGCTGTTTGTTGGACGACACTGCGCCGTAAGCGGTGCGCCGCTCCCACACTTACGGCGTGACGCCTGATCTGCGATTCAGAGGCTTCTTTGATTTGTGGGGAGTTTCTGGATGGTAGCTACAAGCGAGTTTCTGGCAAGGGAGCCGCGTCGGGCGGACGGCAAGCGGACTTGGCCGCCGGAGTTGAAGGCTCGGATCGTGGCGGAGACTCTGATTGAAGGCGAGACGGTCAATGCGGTTGCTAAACGGTATGAGTTGATCCCCAGCACGGTGTCTGACTGGCGACGAATGGCGCGGCAGGGCAAACTGGTTCTGCCAAATTTGGAAGGTATGGATTTTGTGCCTGTTGAGATCGAGGCGTCTGCGCCTTTGGCCCAGCCTCTGGCCGTCACTTCCTCAAACACGATTGATGTGATCAAAGGCGATGTCACCGTTCGTCTTGATGCGGCAACGCCAGCCGCGCGACTCGCCGAGATCGCGCGGGCTTTGGCCACGTGATCATGCCATCCCACAAGGTTCGGATTTTTGTAGCCAGTGACCCGGTGGACTTCCGCAAGGGCCATGATGGGCTGGCCGCTTTGGTGCAGAGCCACCTGCGCCAGAAGCCGTTTGATGGGTCGGTCTATGTGTTCCGGGCCAAGCGCGCGGATCGGCTGAAGCTGATCTACTGGGACGGTAGCGGGTTGGTGATGGCCTACAAACGGCTCGAAGATAACAGCTTCACATGGCCCGCGGTCAAGAACGGGGTGATGCGCCTGGAACCGGCCCAGTTTGAGGCGCTGTTTGCGGGGTTGGATTGGCGGCGCGTGCGCCCTTTGGAGGTGGTAGCGCCCTCTGCGGCGGAGTGACTCACGGGGTTGTTTGCGCGGGTCATTCTGCCCTTGTTTTGTTATGGGATGGGGCATGACTGTGCCTGACAAATTGCCCGATGACATTGCCGAACTGAAGGCGATCATCCGTACGCAGCAGGATCAGAATGCGCGGCTTGAAGCCTTGGTCGCTTCGTTCAAGAAGGCGCTCTTCGGGGCCAAATCCGAGAAGCTTGACCCGGCCCAGTATGAGTTGGAACTCGAGGATATCGAGACCGCCATCGCGCAGGTGGAAGCAGAGATCGACGCGGACGAGCGCACCGCGCCCGTGCGGCCCCCAAAGCCGCGCCAGACCAATCGCGGATCACTGCCCAAACATCTGGAACGGGTTGAGGTGGTCATTGAACCCGAGCAATCCTGCGCCTGCGGAACTGAGCGTCACGTCATTGGCGAGGAGGTCAGCGAACGGCTGGACATCATCCCGGCCCAGTTCCGTGTGATTGTCACCCGCCGCCCCAAATACGCCTGCCGCTCCTGTGAGGGTGGGATCACCCAAGCGCCTGCACCCGCCCACATCATCGCGGGCGGCATGCCAACCGAAGCAACGCTCGCCCATGTGCTCGTCTCAAAATATGCCGATCACCTGCCGCTCTATCGGCAGGCACAAATCTACAGCCGCCAAGGGATCGATCTGGATCGCTCGACCCTGGCCGGGTGGGTAGGCAAGTCGGCGTTTGAATTGACCCCGGTCTATGAGGCGCTCATGGCCGATCTGAAGCGCTCCACCAAGCTCTTCATGGACGAAACACCTGCACCGGTTCTGGCCCCAGGGCGCAAAAGCACCAAAACCGGTTACTTCTGGGCGCTGGCCCGTGATAACAGGCCATGGGGCGGCGGCGATCCTCCCGGAGTGGCGTTTACCTATGCGCCCGGTCGGTCAGGGCAGCATGCGGATAACATCTTGAGCGGCTTCAGCGGCACCCTGCAGGTTGATGGATACGCAGGCTATAACAGCTTGCTCAAACGCCCTACACAGGATGTGGTGCTGGCCTATTGCTGGGCACACGCGCGGCGAAAATTGCATGACGTCACCCAATCTGGAGCTGCTCCAATCGCGCAGGAAGGCCTGGCGCAAATCCAGGCACTCTACCGTATCGAAAAAGACCTGAGAGGCCTGCCTGCCGATCAACGGCACGCTGCACGACGGGACCGCTCAAAACCCATCATCGACGCCTTCAAGCTCTGGCTCGCCCAGAACCGCGCACGCGTCTCAGCGAAATCGCCGACCGGTGAAGCCCTGAAATACATCGCCAAATACTGGGATGGCATGTGTAGGTTCCTCGACGATGGCCGCATCGAACTCGACAACAACCCTGTCGAGCGCACCATCCGCCCCATCGCTCTGAACCGCAAAAACGCGCTCTTCGCCGGACATGATACCGGCGCTCAAAATTGGGCCGTAATCGCATCCCTGATCGAGACCTGCAAACTCAACGGGATCGAGCCGCATGGCTATCTGTCCGGTGTCCTGACAGCCATCGCAGGCGGGCACAAACAAGCGGATATCAAAGAATTGCTGCCTTGGAACTACACCGCACCAGTGTGAACGGCGCACCGCTTACACTGCGCCGTTAGCTCTTTCCGACATAATTGCTCCTTGATCTATTTTAGTGGGCGCCGTTTATCTCAACAGGCTGCGGCGGCCTGTGCGGCGTTCTGGTGTTTTGTTGGCCCGCTAACGGTGTCTTTTTGCAAATCGAGGACCAGGGCATCGAACGCTCGACAAACCGACCCGCGTTAAAGACAATGCTTTCTTCAAAGTGGCTGCCCAGAAACTGTATTCCGATTGGCGAGCCCTGAGGCGAAAGGCCCGCACTTTCTCGTAGATCATCGTGCGGGGGATCTTGCGCTGATCCCGATCGGTCGTTGTTCTGCTGAACTCATGTCGATCCAATAGCGGCGGAGGTCACAGAACTTCTCTGGATGGTCCTTGAGCAGATTGATCCCGGCTTCTTTCAGGCCATTCAGCCACGCGATCTGTGAACGGGCGATCAGATGGCCCCGGAGTTTTCCGATCTCCAGGTGCCCAGCCGTGAATCCAAGCGTCACATCTTCAACCATAGTGCCTCCAATGCGTATTTGGGAACTCATCAGCAACACGATGGACCGCCGCCCGGTAACCTTCGCTGTGTGTGATGATGAGACCAAAGCCGCGAAGAGCGAAATCTGTCAGAACCTTGACGCCCTTCTCGAATGGTTATGTTTACCTTCTCTCAGCGATCGTATGTTCTCTACGATTATTTATGTGCACTAACTTGTCAACTGAGTTTTCTACCTTTTGGGCACCCTCGTTTCCGAAAATCGCCGTTCGGCTGAATGCTGCTCGCGCATAACGGATCGACCGCGCACAGCTTTGCTGAGTAACGCCAGGAGAAAACTCTCGTGAACAACATGAAAGATGGGCAATTCCCGCCAGTTCATCTGACGCGCTCGCCGGGCCGTTTCGGGGTCAGCGCCGACGCAACCACCATGCAGTCGCGACCCAGTTCGCGAACTTGCCGGCGCAACCCGTAACCCGTCGGCCGGGCCTCGAAGCATACATGCAGTCGATCATATCTTTTTCCCAGCCTCTTGAACGTCCCTCCATCGCCGCAAGACTATTCTCTACCTCGCCGACAAACCGGACCACACCCACGCGGCGGCTTTGTCGCAATCGTCAGCGCCCCGGCGGAGGTGGTTCTCGTCCGATAATAGATGCGTGGTCGGATTTATAACATCGTGTAACCATTATTATGATGATTACTTGCGCGAAGGTTTTGGCGGCATATTATTCACGATAAGGAGCAATTATCGCGCCTCTTGGCTTCGCCACGCTTCCGCGCCATAATCCCCGCATGCGCACGCCAAATCCCCCGGCCCTGCCCCTGCCCGCAACGCTTTCCAGCAGCGATGCCGGACTGCTCACCGACCTTTACCGTCGCGGCACGCCGGAAAACACGCTCCGCGCCTGGGAACGGGATCTGGCCTATATCAGTGCCTGGAAGCAGGCGGCCTTCGCCGCGCCGCTCGCCTGGCCGGAGGCGGAGGAGGTGGCGCTGCGCTTCGTGCTCGATCATTCGGTCGATCTTAGCGATACCGAAAGCGACGCCCGCGCTGTGGCGGAGGTGCTGATCGCCGCCGGGCTGCGCAGGACGCTGGCCTGCCCGGCCCCGGCGACGCTGGACCGGCGCATCGCCTCGTGGCGGGCGTTTCACCGGATGCGCAACCTGCCCTCACCCTTCGAAGCGCCGTTGATCCGGCAAGCGCGAGGTCGGGCACGGCGGGCAGCGGCGCGGGAGCGGCAGCCGAAATCACAGAACCCGATCACACGGCAGGTGCTGGAGGCGATGCTGGCGACCTGCGACGGCAGCCATCGCGGGATGCGTGACCGCGCGGTGCTGATGCTCGGATGGGCCTCGGGCGGGCGGCGGCGGTCAGAGATTGCCGGGCTGAATGTCGACGATATCGATGCCCGAGAATTCACCGAGAAAGGCTTGATCCGCATCCGACTGCTCTCGACCAAGACCACTGGTCCGGAGCGCGCGCCACGCCTGCCGCTGAAGGGCCGCGCGGCGCGGGCGGTCATGGGCTGGATCGGGCTGGCGCGGCTCGATAACGGGCCGCTGTTCCGGCCAGTCAGCCTCGCCGACCGGGCCCTGCCCCGCCGGATCACCCCGGACGGCATTCGCGGCATCGTTCACCACCGGCTGGAACTGGCCGGCTATCCGCCCGATTTCGCCTCTGCCCACGGGCTGCGATCGGGTTTCCTGACCCAGGCCGCCCGCGACGGCGCCCCGATTGCAGCGGCGATGCAGTTGTCGCTGCACCGCTCCGTCCAGCAGGCACAGAGCTACTATGCTGATGTCGAGATCGAGGACAATCCGGCGACCGATCTGTTGGAGGATTAGGTAGCCGCCCGATCAGGCCAGCACCTCCACCCCTTCTGCCGTTGCCGCCCGCGTCAATGCCTTGTCGAGACTGGCGAGCGTGCCGCCGTGGCGCAGTGCCGTCTCAAGATACAGCGCATCATAGGCGGTCAGCCCGTGGCGGCGGGCAAGGTCGAGGACGACGGGTCCCGCCGGGGCGATGTCCAGTTGAATATCAAGCTCATCCACGGCCTCGACGATCTGATCGGCCATGCCGGCGGGCAATCGCCCGCGCCGCTCGCTGACGAGCAGGATATTGCGCAGCTCGACCCAGAGCAGCCACGGCGCCAGCAGCGTGTCATGATCGGTCAGCGCCGCGCCGAGATCCAGCCCGGTTTCATCCGGCATCACCCAGCCGACAAGGGCGGAGGCATCGATGATGAGCGTCAACGGCGGCCCTCATCCCGCGCCGAGAGGATGTCTTCGGCGCTGAGCCGGACATTGCGGGCGGCAATCCGGCTGCGCAGCGCCGCCAGCCGGTCAAGCACTGCGCTGCGGTCGCTTCCTGCGGGGACGAGCCGAGCAACGGGCGTGCCCCTTCGGGTGATCAGCACCGACTCGCCGGCCTCTGCCGCAGCGAGCAATTCGGAGAGATGGGTTTTTGCTTCAAAAGCACCGATTTCGCGCATGGAGGTCTCCTTTAACTGGTTTGCAATCTAGTTTGCTTAGGGAGTTCTTGCAAGGCTTTGGCCTCGCATGGACAGCCAAGTGACGTGCAAAGGCAGAAATGAATGGTCCAGGCTATCCCGTGCCAATAAATCTCTAGTGGGACCAAAAGGGCAACCCGACTAGATATTGGGGTGCCGCGTAAAAAATGCTTGCGAGAATCGCATTCTGTCGGCATTTATTTACGGAGCAGACAGAATAAGACGGTCAAAAGCGTAACGAACGCAGTGGGCCGCAGAAGAATCGAGGGCAGAATGCGGCAGCAGACTCGCATTGACAGGCTGGTGGGTGAACACGCGCAGGCTCTTTCGGCGCGGCTGCAAGCCCATCGTGCGCAGCTTTTCCCGCCCGATGCAAAACGTCAATTGCGGAAATTCACCAGCGGTGAGGTGGCGGAACTGCTGGGCGTCAAGGATGCTTATCTGCGCAAGCTGCATCTGGAAGGGCGCGGGCCAGAGCCGGAAACCCGTGCCGGGGGCCGCCGCTATTACACGCCCGCCGATATTCAGGCGCTGCGGGATATGCTGGAAAAAGGTGCTAAATCGCCCGGCACCTACCTGCCCGGCCGCCGTGACGGCGATCATCTTCAGGTCATTACCGTCATCAACTTCAAGGGCGGCTCCGGCAAGACCACGACAGCGGCGCATCTGGCGCAGAAACTGGCGCTTGACGGCTATCGGGTGCTGGCCATCGATCTCGATCCGCAAGCCAGCCTCTCGGCGCTTCACGGGGTGCAGCCGGAATTCGATCTGGCCGATGGCGGGACGCTTTACGATGCGATTCGCTATGATGATCCGGTGTCGTTGCGCGACATCGTGCAACAGACCTATTTCACCAATCTCGACCTGATTCCCGGCAATCTCGAACTGATGGAGTTCGAGCATGAGACCCCGCGTGCCATCGTCGAACGGTCTGGTAAATTTTTCTTTACCCGGATCGGCGATGCTCTCGCGGAGGTTGAACAGGATTACGATATTGTCGTCATCGATTGCCCGCCGCAGCTTGGTTTCCTGACCATGTCGGCATTATCCGCCGCGACGGCGATTCTGGTGACGGTGCATCCGCAGATGCTGGATGTGATGTCGATGTGTCAGTTCCTGTTGATGACCTCGAATCTTCTGGAAGTCGTGGCGGAGGCTGGGGGCGACATGGATTATGACTGGATGCGTTATGTGGTGACGCGATACGAGCCGGGCGATGGCCCGCAAAATCAGATGGTGAGCTTCATGCGCTCGATGTTCGGCGAATATGTGCTGAATCATCCGGTGCTGAAATCGACCGCGATTTCGGATGCCGGGATCACCAAGCAGACGCTTTATGAGGTCGAGCGCAGCGCCTTCACCCGCGCCACCTATGAGCGCGCAATGGAAAGCCTCAATGCCGTGAATGGCGAGATCGAAGGGCTTATTCAGGCGGCCTGGGGCCGTAAGGAGGCGGGCTGATGGCGCGCAAGGATCTGCTCAAAGGGCTGATGGAGGCCCCTGCCCCATCCAGCGAGACCCCGGCCCCGCCCCGTTACGAGCGCGGCGCGATTGGCGCGGTGTCGAAATCCATCAATGATCTGCGCAGCCGCGCCATTGTCGATGTGCATCCCGATATGATCGACGATGCCGGGCTGCGCGACCGGTTGGACGAAGACCCGGAGGGGCTGGCGGCGCTGGTCGAGTCGATCCGCGAATATGGCCAGCAGGTGCCGGTGCTTCTGCGCCACAGCCCGAATGAGGAGGGCCGATACGAGGTCGTCTATGGCCGCCGCCGGGTCGCGGCCCTGAAGGCGCTGCAACAGCCGGTCAAGGCGATGCTGCGTGAACTCAATGACAAGGAGCTGATCGTTGCGCAGGGCCAGGAAAACAGCGCCCGCAAGGATCTGAGCTTTATCGAAAAGGCCAGTTTTGCGGCGCAGATGGTGGCGATGGATTTCGACCGCAAGGTGATCTGCGATGCGTTGTCGATCGACAAGACGGTGATCTCGCGCATGCTGAGCGTGACCGACGCCGTGCCGGACGCGCTGATCCGCAAGATCGGCTCGGCTCCCTCGGCCGGGCGCGACCGCTGGCTGCTGCTGGCCGGGCGCGCCGAGGGCAGGTCTTTGGATGAGCTGCTTGACGCCGCCATCGGCCCGGATTCCGATGCCCGGTTCGAGGCCGTGCTGGCCGCGTTGCAGACCCCGAAACCCAGCCCCGCCGCGCCGCGGATATTGGCGGGTGCGGACGGTGATCCGCTGGGGCAGGCACGGAAAACAAAAGGAAAAACCGTGATCGAGCTGACCGGAGGGGGCCGTGCCTTCGCCGATTGGCTGATCGATCACATGGCAGAGCTTCACCGCGACTGGCAGGACAAGAACCGGTAGCGGCGGGGAAACAGGCAAGAAACAAACAGGAGGCACGAAGGGACAAACCAAAAGAAAAGCCCCCCAGGACTAATCCCGAAGGGCCGTTTCTCGATCTA
>NZ_CP115764.1 GCF_027912675.1 Paracoccus sp. SCSIO 75233
TGGAGGGGCGTTTTTGTGCCGTAACGCTGGGTTTTGAGGGGCAACGGATCAGCTCGGGCCGCGAGGCTGGGTGTTATATATGTGTTAAATAATGTGTTACGCCCCAAACAAATGCAACTATCTTTCTGAAATAACAGTGATTTTTGGAGTAAGTGGTGTGTAAAAGCACGAAGAATAGTGGGTGATAACACGAAAGAAGGTGTGTAAAAGCACGAATCTCTTGACCTCGGTGGGTGAAAGCACGAATGTTGGCAGATGGTGGGTGATAACACGAATTCACGATCTCCGCTTTTGCCGGATCGGATGCAGCAGGCGGACTTCTTTGTCTGCGACATCTTTGATGCTGCGCCCAAGGGCGACATGGCATCCATGGAGCATCCGATTTTCTCGATTTCAACAAAGCCTGACAGGCATATTCGCCGTTACGAAAGCGGGCCAAATTTCGTTGAGATCACCCCTTCGATGAAGGGCCTGGCTACGGTCCATGATCGGGACGTGCTGATCTATTGCATCAGTCAGTGCATTGCAGCGTTGAATGAGGAGCGGGAGGTCAGCCCGACCATTCGCTTTCGAGCTTACGACCTGCTGAAGGCCACAAACCGTGGAACGGACGGACGGGGCTATGAACAGCTCAGGGCCGCACTGGAACGTCTGCAAGGCACGATGATTACCACCAATCTGATTACCGGGGGCAAAGAAGAGTTTGATGGTTTCGGGCTAATCGACCGGTTCAGGATCGTCCGGGAGACACGCGACGGGCGGATGCAGGAAGTGGAGATAAGGCTTTCGGACTGGGTATTCAATGCCATCAGGCATCGTGAGGTTCTGACCCTGCACCGCGACTACTTCCGCCTGCGCAAGCCGTTGGAGCGGCGCATCTACGAGCTTGCTCGCAAGCACTGTGGCGCGAAGAAGGAATGGAAAATAGGGCTGGCTAAACTGCAAGCCAAGTGCGGCTCCAGCTCCACCGAAAAAGAATTTCGCCGCCTTGTCACGAATATAGTGCGGCAGGACAGGCAACATACCCATATGCCCGACTATGCCGTCCGGCTGGAAGACGACATGGTGGTATTCACCAACCGGCGCAGCGATCAAACTGTGACCGCCGCCCCTGCCCTGTCGCATGTCCGGCTCGACCCGGAAGCCTACCACGATGCTCGGCAGGTAGCGCCTGGGTGGGACGTGTATGTTCTCGAACAGGAATGGCGGGAATGGATGACGGAACCGCCTCGCAATCCCAACGCCGCCTTCATCGGGTTCTGCAAGAAGGTTTTCGAGAGACGCAGCAGGCCCTAATCGGAACCGCCTCGCTTCTCTGACAGCAGCAACTCAAGGCCTTGCCAAAGCGTGATGTTGCGCTCCTGGCAGAAAGCCCGAAACTCATCGACGACACGCTTAGGACCAGGGATCGAAACCTTGTCCTGAGCTTCTTTGCGCTTTGGACCCGGCTTTAGCCTCGTGGAACCTTCCCGGCTGACAAACCCCAGAGATTTCCCGGCCTCAACGGCTTTCTCGACCGAATCCGGTTCAACTTTGAGCCGCGCTTTGGAAGCCTTCGAAGGCTGAGGAAGCTCGATACCTCCGCCAAAGCCATACTTACTCATGCTGCCCTCTCTTTAGTGAGGGTGTGAATTACGGCCTGGGCATAGTCTCGGGCGTTCTCGATGGCCCCCGCGACCTGTTTCATTGCCTTGTCGGTGGCGGATGCTGGCTTCCCTTCGTGTTCTTTCGCAACGATGCCCGGCAATTCCGCCAGCAACACTCCGTCACGGAAGATGCGGGTGTAGGGCGCGCGTTTTGCAATGCGGATCGGCAATGTCGGGATGTTGTTTATTTCCATCTCTTGTCTCACGTCGCGCTCGTCCGTCGTCTGAAATGCTGCGTTTGTTCGCGTAAAGAGCAGCGAATACCCTATCGGTGAGCGGATCATGTTGGATGTGGTCTGCACTAACCGAACGGCCGCTGCAGCCTGTCGGGCCTCCATGGGTGAGCCATCGAGCGGAATGACGCAAAGGTCCGTCCGGGAAAGTGCGAAGGTGACAACCTGATCTTTCGACCCTTCGAGGTCGATGATCAGGTAATCCGCTTCGTCGGCAAGCTGATCAATCAGCTCCACCGTGTCCTCGGCCTGCGGACGTGCATGAACTGAGAAAGGCACATCGCGACCTTCCGCCTGCCGGCCTTCAGACCACGCAAGAATGTTGGCGTTCGGATCAAGATCGAGAATGGATACCCGGCCACCCGAAAGGGCGATCTGTTCAGCCAGAAGGATGGCGGATGTCGTTTTCCCCGACCCGCCTTTCGGGTTTGCAAAGGTGATTACGTACATAGTCGCATCAAAGATAACATTAATGATAAAGTCAATATTAATAATAACCACAACTCTCGAGTTAGTTATAACGCTAACTTTAGAGCTGATTTTGTTATCTCGTTAGCGGTAGGCCAGTGCTTGCGAAATGTGCAATCATTTGCTACATAGCCTGATGAACAGCAAGCACCGCAAGATTCTGGAAATTGTCTTCACCGACCCCGTGTCTGGCACTGTCGAATGGTTGGCAATCGAACGCCTGCTTGTCGCTGCCGGTGCGCAGGTGATCGAGGGGCGCGGTTCGCGGGTCAGGTTCGAGAAGGATGGTGAGGTCGAGACGTTCCACCGTCCGCACCCAGCCAAAGAGGCCAAACGCTACCAGGTACGCGCTGCCCGCGCGTTTCTGGAACGGATCGGAGTAAGACCATGACGAATACCATGACCTATAAGGGTTACTCGGCCCGCATCGAGTATGACGACGAAGATGGCATCTTCACCGGGCGTCTTGCCGGTATCCGTGATGGTGTCGGCTTCCATGCAGATACGGTCGAAGCCCTCCGGGATGCCTTCCATGAAGCCGTGGAAGACTACATCGAAACCTGCGCGAAGAGCGGCAAGGAACCTCAGAAGGCTTTCTCCGGTCAAGTGATGTTCCGCGTAGATCCTGAAGTGCATCGCAAGGCGGCGCTGGCGGCCGAGCTGTCGGGCAAAAGTCTCAATCAATGGGCACAAGAAGTTCTGGAGCGCGCAGCAGGGTAGGGGGGCCAAGCTTATCGGCCCTGGTTCACCCTGCGAGCTGATACCCGCGCTTCTGCTTGGCCCGATAAAGTGCATCCATCGCCTCTGCCGCACGACCCGCTTCTTCGAACAGCTCGATCCGGTGCCGTCCCTGGGTGCCGATCCGGCCCCATTCGCGCAAGAGCGACACGCCGCCGAACAGGTCCGGCATGAGACGCAGCCGGTAGAAGCGATACATATTGGCCTCGGGGTCTACGCGCTCGATGCGAATGTCCTCGGGAAACATCTCAAGCTGTTGCATCGGATGCCTCCCGCATGAGGCGGCTGACTGTCGAACGGTGAACCCCAAAGAGGCGCGCCGCCTCTGCCTCCGTCCGCTTGCCGGATCGTACCATGTCGCGGATTTCCCGGCGCTGGTCGTCGGAAAGCTTGGGCTTTCGCCCTGGGTGGCGTCCTTTCTTTCGGGCGCGCTCCAGACCGGCACGGGTGCGCTCCCGGATCATCTCACGCTCGAACTCGGCAAACACGCCCACCATCTGCATCATCATCCGCCCGGCGGGGGTGGTCGTGTCGATGGCTTCAGTCAGGGACCGGAATCCGGCACCGGCCGCGTCGATCTTCTCCATGATGGACAGAAGGTCTTTCAGGGAGCGTGACAGCCGGTCGAGCTTCCAGACAACGACCACATCGCCCTGGCGGAGCTGGTCGAGCATTCGGTGCAGCTCCGGTCGATCCCACCGGCCGCCGGACGCGCGCTCCTCGAACACACGCCCGCAACCAGCGGCCCGCAACGCATCGAGCTGCGCGGCCGTCGCCTGGTCGTCTGTCGAAACCCTCGCGTAGCCTAACTGCATGCCAACAGTGTTGCGCTTTCTTGTTGCTAAATAAAGCCAATTCACAACATATTTTTGCAACAGTTCGAGGTAGGGCAGAGGGCGCTACTTTTCACCGTAAAAACCCGTGAGTTTTTTGGGATTGCACGCTGACAGCGGCGCGCTGCATGTCGGCGGGGCAAGGGTGTGTTGCGAAATGGGAGGTTTTTGCGACGCTCCTGCCCTGAAAGGCCGCAGATGATTTTTGGATATGCCCGTGTCTCGACCCGTAGCCAGAGCCTCGATGCGCAGCAGGATGCGCTGTGGGCCAGCGACGCGGAACGGATCTTCGCCGATCAGGCCAGCGGTACGGGCGTGGTGCGGCCTGAGCTTGAACGGCTTATTGATCAGCTGCGGCCGGGCGATATCGTCATGGTGACGAAATATGACCGGCTGGCGCGCTCGCTCAAGGAGCTGCTGGAGCTGGTCGAACGGATCCGTGCCGCCGGGGCGGATTTCCGCAGCCTGGCTGAAGAGATCGACACATCCAGCCCGGCCGGGCGGCTGGTCTTTCATGTCTTCGGCTCGATTGCCGAGTTCGAGCGTGCGCGGATTGCCGAACGCACCCGAGAGGGGCTGGAGGCGGCACGGCGGCGGGGACGGATCGGTGGGCGGCCCCCTGCCCTGACGCCCGAACAGCGCGCCGAGGTGCGCCGGATGCGCGATCAGGAAAACCGCCCGGTTGCCGAGATCGCCCGGCTGTTCCGAGTCAGCACCCATACGGTCCGGCGGGCCTGATGATAGGATGCTATATTCCTAGGATTATAGGAATATAGCATCATAGATCTCTGCAGTTCTAGAGATCTAGCAATGTAGGATTATATTTTTCCGTATTTTTCTTCCAGTAATTCAAGGGCTTCCTCAATGAGATCGGGCACCTTGCGGCGGGTGCGGATGGCGAGGATTTCATAACCATCGGCGGTACGGCGGGTGATGCGCTTGTTGAACTGGACCTTTTCGCCCTCGGCCTGATGGTCGAATTTCGCTGGTGTGCCGCCCGGGCTTACGGCGGGTTTTGCGGCATCCGGCGCTTCGTCACGGATTTCGGCGCGGCGGCGGGGCGGCTGGGCGAGTGTCAGACCTCTGGACATCACGCGGCCTCCTGGCTGGCTTGCAGGCGGTTCATGATCGCCTGCGCGACCTCCATCGCCTTTTCCTGCACCTTTGGAAACGGCACCTCCGAGGCTGCCCGCCCTTCGGCATGGCCCTGACGGATCGAGGCGAGCTCCGGGAAGACCGGGTCCAGCACATTCATCCGTGCCTTGGTCAGATAGCTGCGCGCGGCCCGGTCCTCGGCCTCTGACCCCTTAGCGCGGCAGAAGCAGAAATGGATCCGGCCGGGCGGCACCCCGGCCTCTTCCAGCTCAAAGGCGGCCTCTATCTGCGGCTCCATATCGTCGAGGCTGTAGCCTGTAGGCATCAGCACCAGATCGCTGTTACGCGCCATCACCCGGCCGCCCTGTTCGGCATGGGCCGGGCCGTCGAGGATCATCAGATCGAAATGCTGTGCGTCACCGATGGCGCGTTCAACGGTGCGGTATTTCTCGACCGCGATTTCGGGCGAGATGCCGCTCTGGTCGCGGCGGGCTTTCCATTTGGTCGATGTGCCTTGTGCCGGATCGAGATCGGCGATCTTCACCGCCCAACCGGCCCGTGCGACCTCGACGGCGATCAGCCGGGCCAGCGCGCTTTTGCCGACACCGCCCTTTTGCGAGATAAGCGAGATGATCATGTTCCTGCCCCTCTGCCCCTGTTTTTATTGGGTTCAGAATAGGGGAAATGCAGGATTCACGCAAACTAGGAATATATGTTTCTAGAATTGCAGGGTCCTATGATCCTAGGAATATAGGATGAGTGTGTATGTGCGGGGTGCCCCCTGCACAATGAAAAAGGGCGGGGAAATCCCCGCCCTTTCTGTTGGTTTGGCTCGAAAGATCGATCAGAGGTCGCTGCTGACTTCGACGCTGCCACCACCGACGGCTTCCAGACCCTGGTAGCTTGCGGTGATGTCGACCCAGTTCGGGGCCTGACCGTCGTCAAACACGATATTGCCAGCACCGAAGCTGAGGTAATCCTCCTCGGTGTAGAAATCGATCTGGATGGTGCCGCCACCTTCAAGGCCAAGGCGTTCAGTGTAGATGATGACGCTGCCCATCTTGTAGCAACCGCCGTCGTCGTCAAAGAAGATGGCTTTTTCGTCGTCGGTTTCCATGCCGAGAGGATCGTCGCTCATCGCATCCTGGAATTCGCCTTCATAGGAAGCGCCTTGCAGGTAGATGACGTCTTCGCCTTCTTCCCACTCGCCATTGCCGCCTTCGGACCATTCGCCGGTGTTGAAACCATAGATGGTGTCATCGCCATGTTCGCCAACAAAGCCGAACACGTCGGTGTCGTTGTCAAGCGGGAAGTCTTCGTCGATGTTGACGTTCATCATGACGTCATCACCTTCACCGCCCCAGACGGTATCGGCACCCTGACGATCGAAGATCAGGTCGTCACCTTCACCGCCGAACAGCAGATCGTCGCCACCCTGGGAGTTGTTGTTCACCCATTCGGTTGCGTCGTTCAGATAGTCGATCAGGTTATGCGGCCAGTTGTCATTACCCGGTGCACCTTCGTCGTAGTATTCACTGTCCGAATGAACATGCTTGTCCTCACCATGGTCCGGGTTCGGGCCGATGACGTTGTTTTCAACACCGTCTTCATCGCCATTGTCGTCGTTGTACAGATCCGGATACCAGGTCGTGGCGTCGACGCAGCTCGGGAGTTGGTAGGCGTACGGAGTTTCGTCGCCGTCGATGACGTCGTCGCCGGTGCCGCCCATGATGGTGTCGTTTTCATCGCCACCCAGCAGGACGTCTTCGCCCGAGGCGCCATAGATCAGGTCGTCGCCACGGTTGCCGACCACCAGGTCGTCGCCGGTGCCGCCGCCCATTTCATCATCGCCCCAGCCGCCGAACATCATGTCGTAGCCGGAACCACCCCACATGGTGTCGTTGCCGCTGTCCGACTGACGGAAGGAGTTCAGGTAGTTGTCGTCAACGCCACGATGGGTGCCCAGACCCAGCAGGGCCAGCGGGCTGGTGAACGCACTGTAATGGGTCCAGTCAGCCGAATAGGGGTCGAAGCTGCGAACGCCGGTATCGCCGAACATCAGGTCGTTGCCGGTGCCGCCACCCATCAGGTCGTCGCCAGCGCCGCCATCCATCAGGTCGCCGCCGCCGCCGCCATAAGCGGTGTCGTTGCCGTCGCCGCCGACGACGACATCCAGATCGGTGTCATCGGTGCCGGCATAGATCAGGTCATTGCCCATGTTGCCGAACAGGAAGTCGGCACCGTCATGACCGACGATGGTGTCGTTGCCGCCCAGACCGTCGATAATGTCGGCCGAATACTGGCCGCCTTCAAGACGCTCGCCCAGATGGCTGGAGTTGGTGATTACATTGATTGCCATTTTAAGTCCTCACTAGTGATTGGACGCAGTGCCGCGAGCACTGCAGTACGCGCTGTACGGGGGCACAGTAGTGGATAAATTTTGACCCGGCAATGTTCGTTAATTTCCCTCGGGTGGGGTGGAAATAATGTTGCCATTTAACAACATGTACTTTTCCATGTGCTTCTCGGCAGCGCAGTGAGGCTGGTCAATTATGGGGCTTCTGATATATTGGCAATAATATCAATATCTTAAAACAAATCAGACATATGATTTTGCGGCTGGAATGGCCGGTATAAAGCCGGTCAATCATAATCATGTCAGGGAAATCCAGGCCTGTTATCATGGCGTTATTCGTCACGGTATTGAATTGAGAAAATATAAATCGAATTCGTGACAGGATGATTCGGATTGACTTGTCCTTCAAACGTTCAGGCATTATGTGCCGGGGCACTGAACGCGATCCTGAAACTTACCAGGTCATTGAAAACAATGAACATAATACGAAAGAAATCCGAAATTCAGGCAAGGCGGGAACTGAGCCGATTCTTTGCCATGCGTTCGGGGCCGATGCTGGTTATCCTGCTTCTGTCGATTTTCTCGAACCTGCTGGCGTTGACCGGCCCGCTTTACATGATGCAGGTTTATGACCGTGTGCTGGGCTCGCGCTCGGTTGAAACGCTGATCGCGCTGACGCTGATCATGCTGTTTCTTTACGCGATGATGGGGCTGTTCGATATCTGCCGCTCCTACATCATGACGCGGATCGCGGCGCAGTTTCAGACCTCCTTCGACCGCCGTGTGTTCCGGGCCACGCTGAACAAGACCAAGCTGGTCGGGCCGGATTCCTATTACGATGCGGCGCGCGCGCCTTCGGATATCGAGAATGTGCAGCGGCTGATTTCCTCGCCTGCCTTTCTGGCGCTGTTCGACCTGCCCTGGACCCCGATCTTTATCTTCGGGATTTTCATGTTCCATCCCTGGCTGGGCTATCTCAGCGCCGGGGGGGCTCTGGTTCTGATCCTGGTGACGCTGCTGAACCAGGCCATTGCGCGCAATACGCTGGTGGAAAGCCTGAAGGCGCAGCGCAAGGCGCAGATGAAGATGGACAATGTTGTCGAGAATGCCGATCTGGTGCGCGGCCTCGGCATGGGATCGAACATCTTTTCGCGCTGGCTCTCGGACCGGGGCACGGCGCTGAGCGAACAGATCCGCAGTTCGAGCGTGACGCAGATCTTCTCGACCGTATCGAAAGTGCTGCGCATGGCGCTGCAATCCATGATCCTCGGCCTCGGTGCCTATCTGGTCTTGCGCCAGGAAGCTACACCCGGGGTGATGATCGCTGCCTCGATTATCACCACGCGGGCGCTGGCCCCGGTCGATCAGATCATTGGGCAATGGCCGGCCGTGCAGACCGGCTTGGTCAGCTGGAAGAATATCCGGGAGTTGCTGGCTCAGGTTCCCGAAGCCGCGCCGCGCACCGCTTTGCCGCGTCCGAAAGGCGATGTTGAGGTATCCGGGCTGGCGGTCCGGCCGCCGGGGGCGGATGCGGTGTCGCTTCAGGGGATCAGCTTCAAGCTGCCGGCCGGGCGGACATTGGGCATTATCGGGCCGTCCGGTGCGGGCAAGAGCACGCTGGTCCATGCGCTGGCCGGGATCTGGCCGGCCATTGGCGGGCAGATCCGGCTTGGCGGTGCGACTATCGATCAGTATGACCCCGACATCTTCGGCTCGCTGATCGGCTATCTGCCGCAGAATGTCGAACTGTTCGACGGCACGATCGGCGAAAACATCGCCCGCATGGCCGAGAACCCGAATGATGCCGATATTATCGCGGCGGCCAAGGCGGCGGCGGCCCATGAAATGATCATCAAGCTGCCCAAGGGCTATGACACCCCTCTGGGCGCAGATCAGGCCCAGCTTTCGGGCGGGCAGATCCAGCGGATCGGACTGGCCCGGGCGCTTTATGGCGACCCTGTAGTGCTGCTGCTGGATGAGCCCAACAGCAATCTCGACCAGACCGGCACCGCGGCGCTGAACCACGCCGTTCGTGGCGTCAAGGCGCGTGGCGGCAGTGTGATCGTCGTTGCTCACCGCCCAAGCGCCATTCGCGAAGCCGAGCTGCTGCTTTACATCGAAAACGGTCGTCCGGTTGCCTTCGGCAAGAGCGAAGAGGTGCTGCGCCGCTTCGTGTCGAACCATGAAAGCATTGCCCGCGATATCAAGGCCGCCCCCTCTGCGACCCCTGCGGCCCCAGCTGCGCCCGCCACATCTGTCGTCCAGACGGCCACGGCGACGATTACGCCCGCCACGAAAACGAGGAGCTAACCCATGTCGCGCCTGTCGGATTACGAAGGGGGCCGCCGCTGGAAATTGCGGGGGGTCATCATGTTCTCGGCGCTGGCCATGGCGATGTTTGTCGGCGGTTTCGGGGCCTGGGCCGCGTTTGCGAACCTGTCGGGCGCGGTCATCGCCTCGGGTCAGATCGAGGTCGAGCGCAACCGCCAGGTCGTGCAGCATCCCGATGGCGGGGTGGTGGAAACCATCTATGCCCGGGAAGGCGATGTTGTCGAACAGGGCGATATCCTGATCCAGCTGGAAACCAGAAAATATCTGCGTGACCTGTCCATCGTCGAAAGCCAGCTTTTCGAATTGCAGGCCAAGCGTGGCCGGCTTGAGGCCGAGCGTGACGACAGCGATGAGATCAGCTTCGATCCGGACCTGCTTGAAATCGCCAATGAGCGGCAGGGCGTCGCCTCGGTCGTCGATGGCCAGAGCAAGCTGTTCGCAGCCCGCAGGGATACGCAGGCCCAGCAGAACGACCAGCTCAGCAAGCGGATCGAGCAGTCGCAGAGCACGATCGAGGGGATCGATGCCCAGCAGGAGGCGCTGCGCACCCAGCTTGATCTGGTTGAAAACGAACTGGACAGCCAGCAGCAGCTTCTGGAAAAGAACCTCGTGCGCAGTTCGACCATGAGCCAGCTGCAGCGTCAGCAGGCCTCTCTGGCCGGTCAGCTGGGCGAGCTTCAGGCCGAGCGGGCGCGTGTTGAGGGTCAGATCACCGAAATCGGCGTCCAGCTGCTGAGCATGGAAAGCAGCCGCCGGGAAGAGGCCATTGCCGAGCTGCGTCAGGACTACCCGACAGAGACCGGGCTGATCGAACAACGCGCCAATCTGCTGGAACGGATCGAGGAATCCAGCATCACAGCTCCGGTTGCGGGCGTGGTCTATAACAGCAGCGTTTTTGCCGAGCGTGCCGTCATCACCCCGGCCGAGCCGATCATGTATATCGTGCCCCAGGACCGGCCCCTGCGCGTCACTGCGCGCCTCTCAACGATCAGTATCGACCAGACCTATATCGACCAGGGCGTCACCTTGCGGTTTCCCGCCTTCAACTCCCGCACCACGCCGGAGATGACCGGTCATATTACGCGGATTTCAGCCGATAGCTTCACCGATGACCGGACCGGCGCCTCCTATTATATCCTGGAAGCCGAGATTGATGAGAATCAGCCATTCGAATCAGATCAGGCTCTGGTACTTGTTCCCGGCATGCCGGTTGAAGTCTTCATCCGGACCGATGATCGTAGTCCTATCAGTTACTTGGTCAAACCGATGTCGGATTTCTTCTCCCGTGCGCTGCGCGAATGAGCGGGCGGAAAACCGGATAAACGGATGTGCAGGGGCGGGTGAGGCTCAGCCCCTGCCCCTGCGTTCATACCACTTCTTGCAGAAGCCGATAAAGGCCGCATCTGCATTCTGTGGTGCTTCAACGATCCAATCGCGCCATTCCTGCTCCAATTGGTAGACATCCCAGCCCGGAGCGACCTCGCGTGCGCGGTCATGAGTCCCGGGCTTCAGTGCCGGAACCTGGGTCTCGGCTGTGGCTACCGGGGCCATGGAGCAGCGGCGGGTGAAGCCGACAATATCGCCCTCTTCCTCATAGGTGACATGGTAATCGGGCAGGTGGTCATGCTCCACCAATTGCCGGATCATCTGGCGGAAGCGTTTCGGCGGGCTTTGCGAGCCGGTCTTGAGCAAGAGCTTCGCCAGCGAGATCCGCCAGTTTTTCTGATGGCCGCAATGCTTACGGGCGATTTCATAGACCCGGCGTTCCAGCGGCTTGCGCAGCCGGAAGTAATCCCGGTGCAGGGTCAGCACTTCTTCGTTGCGAATGGCGTTGAAAACCCAGTCCGACAGCTTGATCTCGCACCACAGAAGCCGCCCGTCCAGCCCATGCTTGCGCCGGATCGAAGACGCGTCGATCAGGCCGAACCCATCAAGCTGTTCCTCGTCGCCGGTGACGATATTGGTGCGGATCCGCGTCCCCTCCAGCCGGTCGAGCGCATCGAGCAGGGCCTGATATTCGCGTCCGCTGGTGCCGCGATTGGCAAAGATCAGAAGCTCATGCGGGTTCAGCCGTATCCGCGGTGAAACGGTCTCTCCGCGCTTCAGCTTCGACATGATCTGGCTGATCGCGTAGATCAGGATATCCTTGTCATAGATCGTGGCCAGCCCCTTCACGCTTGGTGTGACCTCAAGCCAGTGCTCGCCATTGCGATAGCGCTTCACCCGCGTCTCGGGTTTTTTCGACAGTGAATAGAATGGGTGTTCGAGATGCTGCATGACATCCTTGAGCACCGCATCGGACACATCGCAGATGAACAGATCATGCTGCGGATGCCGTTCGGGCAGTAAGGCAGGCAGGGCGGATGAATTCGTGTTTTCAGTGTCCATATCCGCCACATTCGTGTTTTTAGTTACCAACGTCAAGATTCGTGTTTTTAGTTACCAAGATTCGTGTTTTTAGTTACCAAGATTCGTGTTTTTAGTTACCGGCCCATCTAATAACATATTGATTCAAAATGGAAAAACACGGTTAATTTAGGCCGTAACACTATTATAACACTATTTAACACTAGGGAGAGAGGGCATCAGCCTGTGGATAACTCCGTTCTGAACCGTTTTTACAAAAGAACAACAACTCAGGAACGGGACCTGAAAACTGATCAGCTATGAAGAAAGACATCTGGTCCCGTTTGGGAATAATCCCATCGCCCGGTCAGTGTTTCAACCGGACCTCCATGGCCGAGGCGATACGCTGAGGATCGAAATCCAGCCCGATCATTTCATAGGGCGGACGCAGAAGTTCGATATTGCGGATATAGTCATCGTAATGAACATGGCAGCTGATTTCCTGGTGCCGGTGCATCCAGCTCATCAGCAGATCCTCAGCCTGACGCAGCTGCGTAAAGACATCAGCCCGATCATAATTCTGCCACCAGCCGGAATTGGCCACGCCTTCATGACTGCGGGTGTTGATGATAAATCTGGCACCGGGAAAGAAGCGCTTGAGAAACGCCATCCGCATCTCGAACCAGTCGGGCTCATTGCTCCAGCGGATCTCCTTGAAGCCCGATATGCGGGTGCCTTCGGGCGGGCACAGGACCTCCTGAGTGAACAGGTCAGCCAGACCTTGGCCAAATCGTGGACCATCGGTCAGATGCATCCCGTACCAGGGGTTGCCGTCATGAGGTACGGTCTTGCTCTTGCGAAGCTTCTGCATCTCGATATCTTCATCGAAAATAGCCCAGGCCTTGGCCAGATGCAGCAGAACATCCTTGTTCTCGCCGCGAATACAGACCCCGTCCGAGCTGTTGAGGATCTTCTGCAAAAGCGTTGAACCCGAACGGCCATAGGACACAATGAAAACGAAACGCATGGGCTCTGCGCCAGCCGTTATATCCTTCATGAAACGCTCGTCAGCCCGGGAAATGCCATCACCTCTTGCGGGGTGGAGATATCGTGCACCTCAAGCCCGTAAGCATTTGCGGCATGGCCGACAAACGCATCCTCCAGCCCAACGCTCGGCATGCTGAAAAATCCCATCATTGACAGATACATATACGAACAGGCCTCCAGCCCTTTGCGGTTCAGGGCATAGCCATAGCCCCCTGCCGCATATCTGTCAGGCAGGGGAAACTGGTAGCCGCGTCTTTCAATCGTCCTGTCGAAGCATTTGCCAAGATGCCAGCCATGCCATTGCGCCTTGTGCATATGGCTGCCGACAACCCGGCCTGTATAGGCGAAATCACCCGCCTCGATCCGGGAAATCCGGTCCATGAACACTGACCGGCCCAGAAGATGCAGATTGTCATCGAGCTTCATCACTAGCCGTGGTGCGGTCAGCAGGTCCATCAGCATCAGCGCATAGAAAACCTTGCGATGCAGCGCCTCGTAGCTGTCCGGGGCCGGGACATGCAGCATGCCATCCTTGTAGGAAAACCGCAGCGGTGCCTTGTGTTCGACATCGTGATTGGGCTGGCCGACCACCAGGATATGGTGAAATTCGTCATCATCGCCAAAGGAGGCCTGTGAGGCCAGTGCCCGGTCGATCCGGGGGGCGCAGGTGACATGCAGCATCACGATCTTGCCCTTGCAGTCCCGGGCCAGCGCCTCTGCCTCATCGCTGAATTCAAGCTTCAGAAGATCGCCGAGGAACCCCCGGAAGCGGTCATTGCGCGGAAACAGTGAAAACGCATCACGCAGCGCGCCAAAATCATCCAGCAATTCACGCGCGGAAAGCCCCCTGCCGCGCAATCGGTGGAGATGGTCGATCTGTGCTTTCGGGCCATTCAGGCAGTATTCGATATTGTGAAATACCGGTCGCGTCGGGCGCAAGCTGCGCGGCACCCGGGCGATATACTGGGAAATCTCGGCTGCAAGCTCCTGATACTGGATCTCTGCCCCATCCAGCAGATCGTCGAGCAGTGGCGTGACCGGATCGGGCGCATCCGGGGCGATGCCGGCCAGCATGTCACGTACCGTCTCGCAGACAAAGAGATCCAAATTGGAGACCTCGATCAGGACATCGCGGGGGGATCGGGCGAGATCTTCCCAGAATGCTTCGATCTCACCGCTATCGAGCTGGCGGTATTGTTCGCGCCAGGTGATCCCGATTCCCTGCGGCAGGGTCTGGTTGCGGCCATAAGCGGCCCCGCCCAGGGCAATCTTGGCGCGGTATCCGCCCAGGTCGCGATAGGGGTAATGCAGGATGATCAGATCGTCGCCGGCGTCATATGCCTCGCCCATGATCCCTTCGACGGTGTGATTGCCCTGCGCGACCCGGATACCGGTTGCGGCGCGGTGCATGCATTTCGTGGGCAGGGGTGCGCCCAGGGGATTGGTGCTGTTGCGTTCGAACACCGTGGTCAGACGGGGATGGGCGGTCGCTTCCAATGCCGGGCCGTCATGGCTTTCCGGAGCGGCGTTGTGGCGGGTGACATTGATGCGGGTGACGCTGTCGGGCAGGGTTTTCAGGAATTGCTTCAGAGATCCGGATTTTGGTAGCCAGAATTCATCGGCGTCATTGTTAATGATCCAGCCATTGCGGGTCAGCCCTGCGGCCTGACGGGCCATATCCGTGACCCAGACCCCCTGATCGTAATTGTCATTCTTCTGCCGAATGATCCGGATCGGGATTTCCGCCGACAGCCGGTCGAGGATTTGTGGCGTTTCATCGGTGGAAAGATTGTCCATGACGATGAACCGGTCGACCCCGATAGCATGATGGAAGCGGATATTATCTTCAATGATGTCCGCTTCGTTCCGGACCAGAAGCGTCATGATGATTTCGGCCTGTCCGGTGCCGTTTCCGGCCAGTTCCGAGTCAGTTGCAGGGGCAGTCAGGATTGTCATGTCGCGTTTCTGTCTGGTGAGATGTGGATGCCTGTCAGTTTGGAGAGAGCGGCCATTCTGCTGTGGGCCGTTAAGACTGTAATGAAATTTCCATCGTCCTGACATCGCTCCATTTAACCAACACCGGCCTTCCATATCTGGAATTAATAGAATGTTTACCTTTTGCAGACCAGTAGGCGGGCGTTTCAGATGACGCAATGGGTGTCAACCGGATGCCTGAAACGGCGGCCCTGTTTTTATATCAGATAGGGCAATAATTAAAAATAAATGATTAATTACAATTGTTTATGCATTAATTTCCAGTTTGTGACCGGGCGGATCATGGACGGGGCCAGGCGGCTGTGGTCATCTGTCACTGAATTCAAACTGCCGGGCGGACACCATGTCTGCACCTGTCGGCCGCTTCAGGAGAGTGACCATGAATCCGTGTTATGCTTTCAGGGCCCTGTGCTGCGCAGCCGCCGGTTTCTGGGCCGCGCCTCTTGCTGCCCAGGGCCTGCAGCTCCCGGTTGACTGCCAGCTCGGTGAGGATTGCTTCGTCCAGCAGTTTCCAGACATGGATCCGGGTGAGGGAACGCGCGATCCGTTTTGCGGCCTTGCCAGCTATGACGGTCATGGCGGCACCGATATCCGGTTGCGGTCACTTGCCGATCTGGACCGCGATGTCGCGGTGATTGCTTCTGCCGATGGCAGGGTGGCTAATATCCGCGATGGCGAGCCAGACCGGCTGATCACTGATGCTGCCACCCGTGAGGCGGTGCGAGGCAAGGAATGCGGCAATGCCGTCTTGCTGGATCATGAGAACGGGCTGCAGACGATCTATTGCCACATGAAACAGGGCAGTGTCGGCGTGCGGCCCGGCGATACGGTGCGCGCCGGTGATCGGCTTGGATCGGTGGGGGCATCGGGGCTGGCGCAGTTTCCGCATGTACAGCTTTCCGTCCGACGCGGCGGTGCGGAAATCGACCCTCTGACCGGGCGGGAGCTTGCTCAGGGCTGCGACGCATCCCGGGATGTCTCAGGCTCTCTGTTTGCTGACGATATCCGGACGCCCCTGAGCAATAACGACGTGCAGATCCTGGATTTCGGCCTCAGCGGTGAGCCGCTTGATTATCCCAGGCTGGTCATTGACGGGGCACCCGATATCCCCGACGCATCCAGCAGGGGGCTGGTTGGCTGGGTCTGGGTCATCAATTTCAAGCCCGGCGACACGATCCGGATCCGGATTACCGGCCCTGACGGGTCCGTCCTGTCAGAGAGCCAGAGCGCGCCGGAGGCGCGCCACAAGGCCGCCTACAGCTACTACATGGGCAAGCAGGGCACACCGGCGCCCGGCGACTACAGGGTCGATGTCGCGATTGTCCGGGGTGGTGATGAACTTCTGTCCGGGAGCAAGACGGTCAGCGTTTCCGGATAAGCGATTGAACGAACCCGCTGACGCGGGAGGGGCGTAGCTATTGGTGGGAATGGCCTCCTGATGGGAAGGTTTGGTTGCTGAGACCAACCTTTATCAGGAGACCATCCCATGGCTGATGCCACGACTGCGGTAAGTCCGCTGCGCCGCCGTATGATCGACGACATGACGCTTCGCAACCTGTCGCCTGCCACGCAACGATCCTATCTTCACGCCGTTAAGAAGTTCAGCCGGTATTTTGACTGTTCGCCAGATCGACTGGGGCTGGAGGATGTTCGCGCCTTTCAGGTCTACCTTGTATCTCAGGGTATTTCCTGGCCAGCTTTGAACCAGACGGTCTGTGCCTTGCGCTTCTTCTACGGCGTGACGCTGAACCGGGCAGAAATCCCCGAACGGATCGCCTATGCGCGCACGCCACGCAAATTGCCAACGATCTTGAGTGCCGACGAGGTCGTGCGTTTTCTTGAGGCGGTGCCGTCGCTGAAGGCACGCGCGGCACTGACAACGGCCTATGCCGCGGGCCTGCGTGCCTCCGAGGTAGTCAGTTTGAAGGTCAGGGATATCGACAGCGATCGCATGCTGATCCAGGTTCGCCATGGCAAAGGCGCCAAGGACCGGACCGTCATGCTCTCACCGCAGCTTCTCGGCATTTTGCGGACTTACTGGCGCCTGGCGCATCCGAAGGACTGGTTGTTTCCGGGGCGCGGCGACAAGCCGATCGACGTGCAGGTGCTGCATTCCGCCTGCCGGTCCGCGACCAAGGCGGCGGGACTGACCAAGAAGGTCAGCGTCCACACCTTGCGGCACAGCTTCGCCACCCATCTTCTCGAGAACGGTGTCGACATCCGGGTGATCCAGGTGCTGCTCGGACACGCGAACCTGTCGACCACTGCGCGCTACACGCAGGTTGCCACAACAACGATCGCGAAGACGCAAAGCCCGTTCGATCGCCTCAGCCTGGAGGTGGTGCCGCCCGGCTGAGGCGCGCGCCATGCGCCCGGCCGTGGAGGTGGCGGATATTTTCTGTCGCTATGGCGAGGCGTGGCGGCAGGCCCATGACGGTCATCTGGGCCGTGTCGAACGCCGGGTGATGAGTGCGATCGAACTGTGCAGGACAGCTGCGCTTGGCGGCCATGTCGAGGGCTGCCGGACCTGCCGCACGGTGCGTGTCGCCTATAATTCCTGCCGCAACCGGCACTGCCCCAAGTGTCAGGGGGCGGCGGCGCGTGACTGGCTGGAGGCCCGGGCGGGTGATTTGTTGCCGGTGCCCTATTTCCATGTGGTCTTCACGCTACCCGAAGAGATTGCAGTCATTGCCTTCCAGAACAAGAAGGTCGTCTACGGTATTCTGTTCCGGGCGGCCGCCGAGACCCTGCGCATCATCGCTGCTGACCCCAGGCATCTCGGCGCCGGGATCGGTCTCACTGCGGTACTGCACAGCTGGGGCCAGACCCTCAACTACCATCCCCATCTCCATTGCACCGTTCCGGGCGGGGGCCCATCGCCGGACGGCAGCCGCTGGGTTGCCTGCCGTCCCAATTTCTTTCTGCCGGTCCGGGTGTTGTCGCGCCTGTTCAGACGGCTGTTTCTGGAAGCATTGCGCGCCGCCTTCGAGGTTGGGCAGTTGCAGTTCTTCGGCGAGATTGAAGAATTGGCCGACCCGCCAGCCTTTGCCCGGATGCTGACTTCGGCAAGCCGCCGCGACTGGGTCGTTTATGCCAAACCACCCTTCGGCGGACCAGAGCAGGTGCTGGCCTATCTCAGCCGCTATACGCACCGCGTCGCCATCGCCAACTCCCGTCTGGTCAGCATGGCGGATGGCAAGGTGACGTTCCGTTGGCGCGACTATCGGCATGGCCGCCGCTCGAGACAGATGACCCTCGACGCCGGTGAGTTCATCCGACGCTTTCTTCTTCATACCGTGCCGGATGGCGTTCACCGCATCCGCCATTACGGATTCCTCGCGAACGGCCAGCGCGCCGACCGTCTCGCGGCCTGCAGGGTGATGCTGTCTGCTCAGGTTCCAGAAGCAGAGGGTCGCGCCGAACCCATGGCGAAGGTAGCGCCCACTCCGCGTCCATGCCCCTGCTGCGGTCGCCCGATGGTCACGATCGCTGTCTGGTATCACGGCCAGGCGCCACCCGGCGGGCCATTCTGGAACGACAGCTCATGAACGTCTATGGCAGATTACTGGTACATGATCGCAAATCGGCTCCGACGAGGACCGGCCATGTGCTCTGCGGGTTGGTGCCGCGATCATGGTGGCTCCGACCGTTCCACGAGGCAATCAAGCGCCAGACCGGACTGCTGCACCGATCCCCTGAGGCCGAGACCGACCCCGGCGGCCGCCCAGCCGGCACCATCAATCTGCATATCCACCCTCGCGCCCTACACCCAGGGCCCGCGCCAGAACCACAATCCCCATAGCACCATACACCCCGCGGCTTCGTTCAATCCGGCTTCAATGAGGTCCCCCGGCACCCGTGCGGCAGCATCGGCGTTGCGCCCGTGAACCTCACAGAACCCTCCAGATTCAGGATGATGCCGCATCTTCCGGGCTGGTTTACCGGGCAGAAACGGTGGTTTTTGGCGCGGTGGGTCTTTGCCTGGGTTTTGCTGGATCCTTGAAGCTCAAAACCCCCTGTCAGAAGCGGCGGGGTTGTGAGACGTTTGCGACACTGCTCCTCCAGATAGGCGTTGAACGAAGCCCAACTCACAAACCGCGGGACCGGGACCATGAAGTTGCGGCGGGAATAGCCGACCAATCCTTCCGCGTTGCCCTTGTCGTTCCCCTTGCCGGGGCGGCCATAGCGGTCTCGGAACAGGTAGTGGGACAGGAACCCGCTGAAGAGCGTGGCCCGCTGACGTGTGCCGTCCGCCAGGATCTTCGCAACAAGACAGCGATCGTTGTCGTAGAGGACCGATACCGGAACCCTGCCGAAGAAGGCGAAGGCGTGGACGTGGCCGTCTACCCAGGCTTCCGCTGTCGCCGCGGGATAGGCGCGCACGAAGCAGGCATCACTGTGCGGCAAGTCCATAACGAAGAAGTGCGCCTTCTGCTCGACGCCGCCGATGACGACCACAGCCTCGCCGAAGTCGGCCTGGGCATGTCCTGGCGGATGGGCCAGCGGCACGAACATCTCTCGGCCGCGCCGCTCGCGCTCCCGCATGTAGTCCTTGATGATCGTATAGCCGCCGGTGAAGCCATGCTCATCGCGAAGCCGCTCGAATACCCGCTTCGCCGTGTGCCGTTGCTTTCGATGGACCTCGCGATCCCCCTCCAGCCAGCCATCGATGATCTCGGTGAACCCATCCAGCTTCGGCCGCTTCACCGGCGCCGTCCGCCGGTATCCAGGCGGAACCGAGAACGCCAACATCTTCCGAACGCTGTCGCGGGAAACCCCAAACTGACGCGCAGCCTCGCGCTGGCTCATGCCTTCTGAACAAGCCAGGCGAACCTTCCGATACAAATCCACGGTGAAAATCCTCCCGCCCTCCCTGTCGCCAGAAAGGGTAAAAGGTGGACGACTTTTACGCCGCCCGCAGCGGGCTCATCCCGCCGCTACCGTGGTCGACTTTCTCACCGCCGTTCTCAATGCTGATCCTGATCTCCCGGCTGGCCAGCACCTTGATGAACTCGATCGAGGTGAACTGGCTGCCCTGATCGGTGTTGAAGATGTCGGGCTGGCCGTAACGAGCTTTCGCTCCGCTATCTGTGTTCCCGCTACCATCATGTTGTGGTTGTGAGTCCCCACCCTACTCTGTGATGATCCTATAATGCTGCACCTGACGATGTTCTGCAAAGTTGAACATCGACTTTCGATTGTATTGGCAGATATCCAGATCGCACTTGGCAACGAACGCCTCATCGCCCGACGTCTGGGCCATCGCGATGATCTCGCCCGAAGGTGCGATAATGCAGGAACCGGCAAGAAGGTTCGACCCTTCTTCGGCGCCGGCCTTGGCGACACCGACCACATACATGCTGTTTTGATAGGCACCGGCCTGCATGCTCAGATGGTTGTGAAAGCCGCTCAGGTGATCATATACCGGCTCCCACGGGATATGGGTGGGTGTGTTGTAGCCAAGCACCACCACCTCGGCGCCCTGAAGCGCCATCACGCGATAGGTCTCGGGCCAGCGGCGGTCGTTGCAGATCGCCATGCCAAACTTGCCACCATGAAAGTCCCAACTGTCGAAGCCAAGGTCCCCCACATCGAAATAGCGTTTCTCGAGATGCTGGTAGGGCATCTGCGGGCGGTGATCTGCATGGCCGGGAAGATGCACCTTGCGATACTTGCCGACGATCTTGCCCTTGCCGTCAACCAGGATCGAGGTGTTGTAGTGACGAGCCACGTCGTTCTCGTAGGTCAGCTCAGCGTATCCCAGATAGAAGCCGACCCCCAGTTTCTCAGCGGCCTCAAACAGCGGAAGCGTCGCGGGGCCAGGCATCTCGGTCTCGAAGAAGGCATCGATCTCGGCCTCGTCCTCCATCCACCAGCGCGGAAAGAAGCTGGTCAGTGTAAGCTCTGGAAAGACGACGACCTCGGCGCCACGGGCATGGGCGTCGCGCATCAGCTCGACGAGACGGGCGACCACCGACTGACGGGATTCGTTTCGCGCGATGGCGCCGACCTGGGCGCCTGCGATATTGATGTAACGGGCCATATCTGATTTTCCTATGTAGAGGTTTTCCGAGCAGTTTGGGTCGCGTCCGTGTCAACCTTTCGGTCGACGATGCGCACGCCATATTGGTCAAACGCCTGTTCGTCCGTGATGTAGCCGTCGAGGACATCATCTAGCACGTCATCAGGATCGCGCTGGAGCGGGTCGCCATATCCGCCGCCACATGCCCGGACAGCAACGATGGATTCGTCCTTGCCAAAAGCGTGGTGCGGCAGCTTTGAGGGCAGTTGGATCTCGGTCCCGTCGGCCATTTCGCGGATCAGCTGCGACGGCGTGCCGTCGGATCCTCCGAAGAGGCCGCGCGGGGGGTATTTGTGCCCTTCGCTTTCGACCGAGGCGCTGCCCGGTGAGAGGAACCGCAGCTTGCGGATCGATCCCACACCGCCGCGCCAGCGCCCCGGCGCGGCGACCTTCTCACGCAGTTCGTAGCGCTCGATCCGCAGGGGAACGTGGCTTTCGATATCCTCGATCGGGTTGTTGCGCGTGTTGGCATAGAGCACGTCCACCGAGTCCATGCCGTCGCGGCTGATGCCATCATCGCCAAAATGCAGGTCAGCGGTGAACCAATGAGTCATGGGATCTCCTGAATGTGGGTGATCATGTTGTGCCCCGCCTGCGACGCTTTGACCCGCCACGGGCGCAGTATCGCGCAACCGGGCAGTGGTGGCGTTGATTGCAGAGCCTGCCCTTGCCGACAATGCGGGTCCGACAGACACCATGCTGGGTTTCGGCACAGAAGCGCCAGATGGCCAGTTCGAGAAGCCGCGGGAAATAGTCCGGGTAAGCCGGATCGATGTTTTGCACCGGCACGACACGTGCCAGTTCGGCAATCACCCCGTCACAGCCATTCTCGCGATAGCAGCGCGGGCCGTAAGCATGCTCAAGCCCGAACGCCTTGAGGATGCCGGTGCGGTCGAGGAATTTATGGACCAGCACATCGACGGTGCACATTGCTGCCCCGATCACGCGCCAGCGCCTGTCCTTCGGCCTGCCCCCAAGCAGGATATCGGCCAGAACCATATTGGCCAGCTTGGCCGATACACCCTCAACCCGGCCAAATTGGCGCAGCAGGGCCTGTCGTGCAGCTGCAACGGCATCGGGCGGCAAAACCCTAGCTTCGATGCTGGCATCCGCCGCGTAGCGCCGCTCAGGGCCTGTGCGGGCTTCCGCAACCGCGCCATCAATCACTTGATCGATGAACCCGGCCACATCGTCCTGACAGATGTCGCGCAGAAAGAAATGCAGCGAATGCGCCTGAACGTTCAGAAGGCCCTTGCGCAGGGGGAGCTTACGCACCGGGCACAGCCGCAGATGCTGCGGGCGGGCGCATGTGTTTGCCGACTTGCGGTAGCGGCAGCCGGTATAGGCCTCAAACCCCGCGAGCTTTGGGCAGGCACAACGGCTGCGGGCAAGCGCGGCCCGGATCTCCCTGCGGGTCGCATTGCCGTGGCGGATAATATAGCGCGTGGCGATATCGTCGGAGATGCCCTGCATGCTGAGTGACAACATCAGCTGGTCATAGATAAACCCGGCATCAGCCTTGGCCAGTGCTTTCGCCATGCCGGACGCCGCCACCTCATGAGCAACCTCGTCCAGATAACCCGGCCCAATCATCAGCTGGCACAACTCAGCCAGCATTCGGGCGGCATCAGCCTTGCTGTTCGCCATTCAATATTCCGAAGCCAGCATAACGGTCAGAATGCGGCGGGTCAGGTGCGGATTCGATGGGTCTGGCGAAAACCCCTTCAGCGCCCGGTCGTAATAGTCGATTTTCCAGATGATGCGGTGTTGCCCCACGGTCATGACCGCACAGTCATGCTCACCATAGGGGTCGTTATCTTCATTAAAATCGTCGAAACAGGCGACAGCTTGCAGGATCGCCGCGAGTTCTTGCCTTGGCAGCATGCCGACCCCACGGGTGACGAAGACATTGCCGCCCAGTTCCCGGCGCCGCAGGGCATCGTTCAACATCCGAACCAGTCGCACATCATAGGGCTGATCCTCCTCAAACCCATCAATGTTGCCAGTTTGTTCTTTTTCATCATCCATCGATCTCCGGTCATCCATCGTTTCTACCTTTCCTGTCAGATGAGTTTGATCAATCGACGCTGCGCCTGTTCATCGCCGTCGATATAGCCTTGCGTGGTCTGGATGGAGCGATGCCCGGCCAGAAGCTGGACATCCCGCAGCGAGCCGCCCGCCCGGTGCAGCTGTCGTGCTGCACGGGTGATAAAACTGCGCCGCCCGGAATGCGACGAACAGCCTTGCAGGCCCAATTGCCGGTAGAGCCCGGTAAACCAGTTGACCAGCGATTTGGGTGACATCGCCCCACCCCGGCAGGACCGGATCACCGGCCCTTGCCGGTCGCGGACACGTGGGGCCAGACCGACAAGCGCCCGCCGAAGTTCAGGATGCAAAGGAATACGCCGCCCGGATCGACGCTTGGCCGCAACCGGGGGCAATTCGATATGCGACCCGATCGAGCCATCACCCCGGGTCAACATCGACCAACGAAGCGCGCAGACTTCGCAGGCGCGCAACCCCGCCGTGATGGTCAAGAGGAACATCACGCGGTCACGGGCAGCTGTCGGAGAAAGATCGAGATGTCGCAATATGCGCCGCTGTTCAGCGGCTGTAATCACCTTGGCCGGGCGGCCGCGCATATGCTCGTATAAATTGACATACGATTACAATACACAATCTAAAGTAGATTGTCAAGTGAAACGTTCAGCTCGCGGTGATTGTGGTGCTGACCGCCTGATCGGGCCTGATATGATACGACATGCCGCGATGATGTCGATCCGGCGTGACGCTGCACATCCTCACCAACTGTTCCGTAACTTCTGTTCAACAGAAACATGGCGCATTGTCGCAACGGATCATTTGGCAGGTCCCGTAAAGCAGCTTGGGCGTAATGCCAATTTATAGGTGTTGGTTGCAATGGGATGGGCCCGGCAGCCTGCCACATCCACGGATGCGGCGATGGGGGCGCAAGCTGCGCAACCATATGGAACCACTATGCCCAAATTACCAAACAAACCATGATCAGCCCCCACAACCAATAACTGTAAAAATACCAATTATATTATGAACCAGCCCGAGCATGATGATCGATAGGCAGACAAACACCCGCCAGATCACAAGCTTGAAGACTCCTAAATCCCGGAATTCGTCATGGCCGAGACGCGCAACGACATCGTCGCGGACGCGTAAAGCAGCATGTACCGCAACAAAAGGACAAACCCGATGATGACCAAGCAACTCGTAGACGGATACGCAGTCATGCTGCAGGACCGTATCACCCACGGCTGGGACGCCTGCCTGCTCAGCTTCATGTTCAATTCGCTGCCGGGCAATGACAGGACCAGGGTGAAACTAATGATGGAGGAGGTTCGTGCCACCTACCACAAGCTCCTGACCCGCCTCTACCGCCACCCGCACAGTAAGCGGCACGACCAGCTCCCATTCCTGATCGCGGCCCCGGATTACCAGGTTCCGAAACACGACAGGACGACGCATGTGAACCCGGAGATCAATAACGGCCTTCACATACACGCCGCCTTCGCCTGCCCTCGCCACACAAGGCTCAAGACCAACTTGACCACCTTCCTCACCGATTGGCGCGACCAGCTGATCGGCCAGAACCGATACCTTGCCGAGCTCCACATCAAGCGCATCACCCATGACGCGCCGCGGCTTACGGACTATCTGATGAAATCGATTAGACGAGACGAGCTCAGCGCCGACGACATCCTGCTGTTGCCAGAAGCGCGGGGCGAGTATTCTTCGCGGACGAAATACGAACGCCTACAAGCGAAAACCGACGGTGCCAAACGGCGGATCAGATGCCGGTCACGCTAGAAGATCAGGCGTCGACACTCTCCCATGCGGGCAATCGGGTTTCAGGCTTTGGAGTGGCCCTCCTCGGCATTGCCGACCCCGATATATTTTCGGAAAAAGCCCATGAAAGCACTGTCGCCGGAATGTTTCGCTTTAACAGAAACATCACAGCCGTTGATCAGAACAATGCCGTGAGAAAGGCCGAAAACTGTCGCGAGCAGAGTTGCGATCCGCTTTCGCGAGGAACCAGGTGACCAAACCCCGCCCGACACTCCAAACGAACGATGGCTCCGACCCTCAATCAAGGGCCGGGGCAAATTTTCATCATTCAACGGCAATACTAGTGCAATGATGCCCTACGGCTTGATCGTCTAGGACGCTTCGGCTTTCGGGTCGCACGTGGGGCCGGTTCATGCGCCTCGTCGCTCGCCAAGAGCTTGAACTGAACAAAGCCCGTATCGTCGGCGCCGGCATTACGAACCCTTAGCGTGAACTTGTCGCCTTTCGAACTGTTGAGCAGGTCCTCAAGATCATCTGGTTCGACTTGAAGGAAAAGATCCATTTCATCTGCATCTATTTCCTGCACGGTACGGAGGTACGTGGCTCTCGCCGCGGCAATGCGCTCGCGTGCAGACGCTTTTTTAATCGGCCCGCCTTTCTCGCCCTCCTGCTGCATCGCACGGTAGTCGGCATACACCCTTTGAATGCCGCCCCGCTTCTTGAGTTCTGCCGCAATTTCCTCTCGTGGAACGTTGTCAACAAGGAGCGCCTCTATCGCCTTGTTGTAGCGGCTGGCATCCTTGTCAGTGTTCTTCCGCCAAGAAAAAACAAACTTGAGGATGAATAGCCGCAATTCTTCAGGTCGCTCGACCGACGGCCGGGATTTTTTCCCCTGCCAATGATCAAGCTCACAAAACGCCTTTAAGTCATCCATATTATTACGGATAGCCAGCTCCCGCACCGCTGCCTCCTGCAGCGTATGCCTCAGGGCGTCCCGATAGCCGTATTGTAATTTTTTGATCTCTGATCGGGTACGTTTCAGCGCCTTGATGTTCGGTGGCGATGCCGGTTCCTTCGCTTTCTTCCTATCCATCTGTGATGCCTTTCCTTTACCGGTGCGAAATTGCACTTCTTCAGATATGGATAAGGGCAACCCATGATTGAATTGGAGGGGTTTTCAGGCATGGGTTATTTATTTTATTTACTGTTATATATCAGAATATTGAACACTTTAAGTTGTCGACATTAGACAAGAAAATCACCAATATTATTCAATTGATAGCCGAGCGTCCTTGGAAAACTCGGGAACCGATAGCCAGCCGTCGCCCGCGGATCCAATCGCGCCATCAGCGCCCTCTGGGCGGACTTGCATCGGCTCAGCGCAGCCCGAAACTCCTCTGGGTCGTCCAGCGCCTCGTCCACAACCTCAACGAGGTCCGGGTCCGATGGGTGCAAATACAGTGTTATCTTCGGTTCATGGGAGAAGATGTACTGGAAAACCGCGGTCGACGCATATTGCGCCCATCGTTCCCGCAAGGCGCGAAGGGAATACGGGAACTGACACGCCACCGCCGTTGTCCGCTGCCGCTTCAATGCCGCAGTCAGGCTGACATAGCCCTGCCCATGTTTGTTCGGAACTGTGGTCAGAAGATGCCCGGTGATTTCCGCGATCACATCCTGGATCGAATAGCGCCCGAACGCCGGAAAGCCATTCTCCCAGAAATAGGCATCCGCCTCGGGCGAGAACATCCACAGGAACCGCTCGACCTTCAGAGCGCGGTTCAATCGTTCGCGCACATCCTCCGGCATGTCAAAAACCGTTTGCGCCTTATGTTTCCGGCACAGGTAGCTGATATGCGCCGCTGTGACCGCTGCCTGCTGGTCAGGGGAATTCTCTCCCCACCCAAGCCAGGCAACCAGCCGAAAAAACGCCTGTTCACGATCAAAACGTGGCATCGGCTTCGTGGAGGCAAGGATCCGGATCGCCGTGTTCACCCCAATATCAGGTGGGTGGTCGACCAGTGGTGATGCCGCATATCCGCGCTCCTCGTCACTGACCCACCGATAAAATGTCGAGGCCGGGATACCGAGGGCTTCCAATGTCGCCTTCTGTGAGCCATGCCGCATATATGTGGCTTCGTAGGCCGCCAGCTTATTCTTACGTTCTTCAATGCTGCGCTGTCGCGGGCCTCGCCCCGGCAAACCTGGCCCCTTCTTGTCCACCATGAATTCCCCCCTGCGCGGTCATCAAAGCGCCATCAAAAGAGATTCAGAGAAAAATATCCAGAAAGCCGACATGGCATTTGTGGTAAAAGGCAATGTCCCGGAGATATGCGGACGGAGGCGACATTCAGGCAGTCTTCCGAAACTCGGAGGTCCGCCTTTCGTTTGCTTCTGCTACGCTTGTCGCTGCCGGTGCGCAGGTGATCGCGGGGTGACAGCCGGTGGTTGCGCCGCCTCGCTACTTCAGGACACCGCCCTGGGGCCTGAGGTTGCTACCGGCGCAGCAGCGCCCTTCCGCCGAAACG
>NZ_CP115765.1 GCF_027912675.1 Paracoccus sp. SCSIO 75233
TGACGAATCCGGGTGTGTGAAATGACGATAGCTTAGAAAAGTTATCCACAGGCTGTTGGTGTGTGAAATGACGACTCTTGACGATTGGTGTGTGAAATGACGATAGTGAGCCATGGTGTGTGAAATGACGAATCGTGAGCTGAGCAGAGGGTGTGTGAAATGACGAATGCACGCTCTCCGCTCCTGCCGGACCGGCATCCGCAAAAAGACCTCTTCGTTTGCGACATTGTGGACGCGGTGCCGAAGGGCGACATGGCCTCGATGGAACATCCAGTGTTTACCCTCTCGACCAAGCCGGACATGAAGCCGCGACGCTACCAGAATGGTGATAATTCGATTGAGGTTTCACCGTCACGCTACGGGCTGGCCACAGTCCATGACCGTGACGTGCTGATCTACTGTATCAGTCAGTGCATGGCGGCACTCAATGAAGGCCGCAAAGTCAACCGGTCGATGCGGTTCAAGGCTCATGATTTGCTGGTGGCGACGAACCGTCAGACCTCGGGCCAAGGCTACCAGCTCTTGAAGGATGCGCTGCGGCGTCTGCAAGGCACGCAGATCGAGACGAATATCCGCCAAGGTGGCAAGGAATATTTTAAGGTCTTCGGCCTGATCGAGTCCGCGGAAATCGTTCGGGAGACACGTGACGGTCGGATGCAGGATGTCGAGATCACACTGTCGGATTGGGTGTTTGATGCCATCGAGAACAATCATGTTCTGACATTGAACAAGCAGTATTTTTTCCTCCGAAAACCGCTTGAACGGCGGCTCTATGAACTGGCCCGCAAGCATTGCGGCGCACAACCCAAGTGGAAGTGTGGGCTCGAACTCTTGCGCGACAAGTGCGGGTCAGGCTCAACCACGAAAGAATTCAGGCGATTGATTTCGAAGATCATCGAGGATGACGCGGTGCACGACCATCTCCCCGACTACACCATGAGCATCGAAAGCGATAATGTTGTCTTTCGCCCCAAAGGGGCTGAGGCGGTGGTCGCCCCCTCCTTCCTGGCGTTGCGGTTCAGAAAACCAGACACACATGATGAGGCGCGGCGTCTTGCGCCCGGGTGGGACGTCTACGTGCTGGAAAACGAGTGGCGGTCATGGGTGCATGACAAGGCTATCGACGTGAAGGATGCCGATAAGCACTTTCTGGCCTTCTGCAATAAGCGAGGCGCATACCAGAATTAAAACGCACAAATGTGGGTTTGTGGCTTTACGCTTTCCCACGAATGTGGTGAGGTGGACCCATGATCATATCTTTTCTGAACCAAAAAGGCGGCGTCGGCAAAACCACCCTATCGGTGAACGTGGCGGGCTGTCTGGCACGCCAAGGCCACCGGGTGCTTCTGATCGACGCTGACAAGCAAGGCTCGGCCACAACATGGGCAAGCCTGCGCGAAGATGCGCCCTTCCAGGTTGTCAGCATGGCACGGGCTAACATGGCGCGGGACGCGCTAAAGCTTGCCCAAGACTATACTCACACCATCATCGACGGCCCGCCGCACGCGGAGGAGATTGCCCGATCTTGTATCGTTGCATCGGACTTTGTGGCGTTGCCTATCGAACCGTCCGGTCTCTCGACGTGGGCATCTGACCTGACAGTGCGCCAAGTCAAAGAAGCGCAGGAATTCAAGCCATCCCTGAAATGTGGGTTTGTGGTTTCCCGCAAAATAGGGAAAACTGTCATAGGGCGAGATATTCGCAACATGGCTGCCGAGGCGGGTTTGCCAATCCTAGCAAGTGAGATCGAGCAACGGGTGGCCTTCGCTGAAGGTATGACCATGGGGCAAACGATTTTCGAGTGGGCTGGCGATAGCAATGCGGCCCGCGAGATCAACCAACTAACGAAAGAGATTGAGCGGTATGTCGAAGAAGACATTTTCGGCGGCTCCGAAGCCGAAGCAGCAGCCAACGGATGACCAAATCCTCGCGTTTGAACGTGGCGGGGCAGGGCATGACACAACACGGGCAGACAAGCCGGTCGCGAAGACCATGCCGGATGAGCCGACTAAGCGCCTGAGCCTGGATCTTCCGGCGAGCCTGCACACGCGATTCAAAACGGCGTGCAGTGCGACGGATCGGAAAATGGTAGGTGAACTCCAGGCCTTCATTGAACAGCGCACGCAAGAATTGGAAGAGGATGCGGGCATAACCCGCAAATGAACAAAAGCACAAATGTGGGTTTGTGTGAAATATTGCGCAGGCGGGATTTGTGGCTTAAAAACAAAGGGGAGGGCGGTGGCGCAAGAAACGTCACCGCATGATGAGAATGCATGCAGAGCTGAGAACGAGAGACGCCCTTGGGCCATTCGGCCCGGTCGAAGAAAAGAACGCACCAGATGTGTTGTACACGGCGGGTGATACCGCGCTTTTGACCGAAGGCTCGCGCGTGGCGATTGTCGGCTCAAGAAAAGCCACCCCGGACGGCATCAAACGAGCACAGGCTGTTACTCGTGCCTTGGTGCAGCAGGGTATTATTGTCGTCAGCGGCCTAGCCGAAGGCATCGACACAGTAGCGCATAGAACTGCGATAGAAGAGGGCGGGCGCACTATAGCGGTGCTCGGTACGCCCTTATCCAAGGCGTACCCGGCCACGAATGCCGGTCTACTTGAAGAGATCAAGCGTGATCACCTAGCGATTTCCCAGTTTCCCGAAGGTTATCCAGGCAAGAGCGAGAATTTCCCGCGCCGCAACCGGACGATGGCGCTCATCTGCGATGCTACCATCGTGATCGAAGCAAGCGAGAAGAGCGGGACCCGCCACCAGGGATGGGAAGCTATCCGGCTTGGCCGCGATCTCTACCTGCTTGAGAACGTCGCAACCAATCCGAACCTAACTTGGCCGAAGCAGCTCATCGAGTACGGAGCACAAATCCTGCGCCGTGAAGACCTGCCCGATATCTTGCTCGATATTCCGAACTACACTGCTGGGGGCGTTCGTGCCTTCGAGCTATGAATATGGCACCTTCGCCAACTATTCCCCACGCGGTAGCTCGGAGCTGTCTGTAACCTCCCGAAAAGCCTGTGGCGCGATCAAGGCTGGCCGGGTCAATGTCATCGCCTCGGCCGTTCCGCACCTGCAAGTCTCGAAGGCGGACGCTCTGCGGCCTTTTCTCGGGCCGGATGTCACCTTGGTGCCGGTACCGCGCTCGGCGCCACTCCCCGATGGGGCGCTTTGGCCTGCCAAGGTGATCTGCGACGTGTTGCACGAGCACGGGTTCGGCCAAGATGTACAAACCTATCTGAAAAGAACGAGGGCTATACCGCGTTCGTCAAATTCACCGGCGGCGGAAAGACCACTTGTCCCTATTCACCTGGGAAGCATCGAGGCGGAGAGACCGTTCTTCGTGCCGAACAAGATCACCATCGTGGATGATGTTCTGACCATGGGACGGACAAGCTTTGCTTGCGCGGAACTCCTTCGGGCTGTCTGCCCGGATGCAGAAATTCGTATTTTTGCAATGATCCGGACGCAAGGCCTGCAAGAAGACATTGAGAAAATTGTTGATCCGGCCATAGGCACCATCATTGGCTACCCATCCGGCAAGACCCACCGTGACCCATAAATGAAAAAATGTGGGTTTGTGGGTATGTGGCGGAAATGGAAATTGAGTTACTAAGACAAATTACGAAAGATGATCACAGACGGACTGACAATAGGCATAGATGCTGAATAACCATAAACAATTCCTGGCATGGAGACGGCAGGTCTTTGTCCGCAATCCACATCGAGATCTGAATGCTCTTTACACTGGGCTCAAGCAGAGAAGCGGCGTTTACTTGATCGGCTGCGCGGAGGAGATTGTCTACATAGGGCAGTCATGGGACCTGACGGAGCGACCAATTGATAGCTTGGGCCGTTTCTACCACCGTGTTTCTGACGTCTCACTGCCGTGGTCTCTCGCTCTGGCACCCTGCCCACCTGACGAGATGCACGAAAGGGAAAGCAGGGCCATTCGTTCCTTCGCCCCGAAGTTCAACACATCGATCCCAAGCATCCCTGCGAGCGAGGGACGGATGCCAGAGATTATCGGATACGCTGCTGTCTTTCAGGATCAGATCAGTTCAGGCGGGGCTTTTGACGAGGGAAACCTTCGTCGGCAAATGGAGCGCGCAGCTGAAAACCCTTCACCACCTTGGCGGCAGGGGAAACAACGAAGGAAAACCGGGAAGCGCGAGCCGAAGTCCAAGTTGCCGCCGCTTGATCCTCCAACGCAGCTGACGGGAGACTCGCTTCGAGAAGCTTGGCAGCGCTACGGCGTCCCGTCTGATGGAGCTTTGATCTATCCGATCAATCTCTGCGATGATGGCTCAGTCGTGACCCGTGACGGAGAGGTTATCGGTACATGGTCGATGGACCAGTACGAAGCACCTTCGTTTACGCCAGACGATGCGATTATTCCCTTATTCGAAGCACCTTTGGTCGGCCTTCTATGCATGCGCATACGCGAATGGCACGAAAGCAAAACTGGCGAGAAGCTATAGAGCTACGGCTACGCCCCCGCTCTGTTCACAACCATCTCCATGGAGCAACAGACAGGAAATTCAGTAATGAAACCGCAGTTGTGCAATCTCTAGGCTTTGGCCGTCGCCAGTTCCACTGACCCGGTAGACCATTCGATCTTCCCGAGAAATCCGCCGGGACCACCAGCCAGTCAAATCGCCCTTCAAAGGTTCCGGCTTGCCGGTTCCCTTGAAGGGGGTCCGCTTGCACTGCTTGATCAGCTCGTTGATCCGGTCGCGTACCTTGTCGTTGGTGTTGACCCAGTATTGATAGTCTTCCCAGGCCTGATCGGAAAAAACCAGCTTCACTCGGTCAGCTCACGCTCTTCGCCAGTTCCAGCATCGAGTTGCGCGATCGACGCGCGCAAGCGGGATGCGTTTTTCGGTGTGGACAAGAGGTGCAACGTCTCGTTGACGGCGTTCCAGGTTTCTAGGGATACAACCACGACGGACTCACCTTTTTTGCGCGTCACGACGACCTCTTGCTTGTCGTGGATCGCTCGATCCATGACGTCCTTCAGTCGAGCGCGTGCGTCTGAGTAGGTCATAACATCCATGTCGACTCTCCTTTGCCTCCCTCTATATGTACAATATTTAGTACAAGTAAAGAGGCTGTACGACACGAAGACAAGCCTCATCACAGCGCGGGTGGCTCTTAGTCTCGCAAAGGCTTGCTCCCATATGCTGCTTGCACAGACTGGATCGGTCTGTTCAGAATACCGTGCAACATGCATTGAAAGCAGCCCTGATGCTAAAAAGAGCCTCGTTCACGAATTTAACCAGCGTGCCAAGCGCGGAATGGCAGTTCTCTTCAGGCCTCAATGTCATTGTTGGCGAAAATGGTCTCGGAAAATCCCATGTACTGAAAGCGCTTTACTCGATCCTGAAATCCTTAACTCCTGATGGTATTCCTGTTGATGGTACACAGTTAGAAAGGTTTGGAAAAAGCCAGCTTGAAAAGCGGATCGCAGATGAGTTGTCAGGCAATATGCGTCCTGACAGCCTTGGACGACTAGTGAAACGACAGCAAGGCCGCAACCGTGCCGAAATCTCTATTACATTCGAGGATAAGCGCCTGAATACCAGCTTCGGCTTTGCGACCAATTCTAGGTCCCAGGTGGAAATCTCCGACCTTCCGCATATTAGCTTGAACAAATCACCCGTTTTTATTCCGACACGTGAGCTCATCACCCTCTGCCCGTGGTTTGTTCCGCTCTTTGACTCCTATAATGTGCCTTTCGAGAAAAGCTGGCGCGATACTGTCATGCTGCTCGGGGCCCCCAGCCTTCGGGGCCCCCGAGAGACAAAGGTCCGCGAATTCCTCTCCCCTATCGAAGCCGCGATGGGCGGCAAGGTGGAGGTTGACGCAAATGGGCGTTTCTTCCTGAAGGTGAATGGCGGCAAGATGGAAGCCGCCCTCGTTGCTGAGGGCCTACGCAAGTTCGCAATGCTCGCGCGGCTAATTAGCACTGGTATCCTTCTCGAACAAGGATATCTGTTCTGGGACGAACCAGAGACCAACCTCAATCCCAAGCTGATCCGCGTCCTAGCTCAAGTGATTGTCGGATTGGCCGATCAAGGTATTCAGGTCTTCATCGCGACACACTCTGTGTTTCTGCTGCGTGAAATCTCCATTCTTACCGATGGCAGGAAGAAACCCAATTCCCGTTATTTCGCACTGGCCGCTTCGGGCGATGAAGAGGTTTCACATCTGGAGCAAGCCGACACGATCGATGCGCTAGAAACGCTTGTACTTCTCGACGAAGAACTGCGGCAATCCGAACGATACTTGGATGCTCAAGAAAATGGCTGATGTCACGCTTGACGAAGGGCTCCTTCGTTTCGAATTTAAAGACGTTGACTTTGCCGAGCAGTATGATGGCTGGCGCCATCATCGAAATGTTTTTTCATCTGCTTGTGGCGGAGCAAAGGCAGTAGATTTTGTTGTAGGCAAGGGTAACGTGATCTGGCTTATCGAAGTTAAGGATTATCGTCATCACCGGCGGGACAAGACAATCTCGCTTTGGGACGAGATTGCCATCAAAGTCCGCGATACGATGGCCGGTCTCGTGAGCACAAAATTTATTGGAGTTGATGATAATGAGCGACGGACTTCGCGGACGGTCCTTGGCAAGAGGACACTTCACGTCGCCCTACATCTCGAGCAGACCAAAAACCCTAGCAGACTATTTCCCCAAGCTTTCAATCCCGCGAATGTTCGCTTGAAATTGAAACAGAACTTGCGGTTCGCAGACCCACATCCGGTGGTCTTTGACCGAACAGATTTCCCAGCCCAGCTCGGCCGGGTCACCAGCATCTAAGTAATATACTTAGGCATCTCACCAACGAAAGTAGCATATGTGGCTTCATGCGAGCTTTTGGCTAGAAGCCTGCATGAAGCCCTACACCGAAACCCCAACAAAACATCGGTAAAGTGCGGCTTTTTACGACATGCCACTTCCTTCATGCAAGGTTTATACGTATTATCTGATAAGAACCCTGCAAGGATTTGCCCGTGAAAACTGCCGCCGAGACCACCTGGAACAAAGGCCGCGTCGTGGGCAAAAAACCTCCTCTGACGCCCGACCAGGTGTCCCTGATCCGGATGATCCTGCGCCAGGAGAAAGCGCTGCGCGATCTCGCCCTGTTCAACACCGCCCTTGATACCAGCTTCCGGGGCTCGGATCTGGTACGGCTGCGGGTGGCTGATGTCGCCACGCCTGCCGGGGTGCGCGAGATCGTGGAAATCCGCCAGAAGAAAACCGAGACGCGCAACGCACGACCGGTCCAGGCGCGCTTGTCCTCGGGCACGCGCGACAGCCTGCGCGCCTATCTCACCGACTTTGAAAAGCCGCTGCACGGCTGGCTCTTCACGGGGCAGGGGGCAAGGTGGGTCCACACCCACTTGAGCGAAAGCCAGCTCTGGCGGCTGTTCAGGTCCTGGCTGGACAAAGCGCACCTCGATCCCAGCCTCTATGGCCTGCATTCGCTGCGCCGGACCTTCCCGACCCATATCTATCAGCAGACCGGCAACCTACGCGCGGCCCAACTGCTGCTCGGCCATGCCAGTATTGAGAGCACCAAGGAATACATCGGCACCGAACAGGCAGAAGCCTTGGAAATTGCGCGCAAGTATCATCTCTGAGCAATGCAAACATATCTCGAAAAGCGCCAGCCTACGAAGAACGTCGCCCGGTACTACCGGATGGCGGTCATGCCGAACCTGTTCGGCGAATGGACGCTGTACCGCGAATGGGGCCGCATAGGGCAGGGCGGTCAGGTGCGGATGGATTGGTTCGCGGATGAAAATCAGGCCGTCGCGGCGCTGATCACACTGGAAGCCTCCAAGCGTCAGCGCGGCTATTGGATGGAGCCTCAGCAGCTTGCGATGTTCGGGTGATTGCATGACCAACCCGGACGAGGCTATTGACAGCACAGCAACCCCGTGCATCGCGCTGCGCAAGCAGGAGATTGACCATTATGAAGGCGACTGAATTCGACGAACGCTTCGACGCGGGCGAAGACATGTCCGCCCATGTCGATTGGTCAAAGGCGCGCCGCCTCAATTTCGAGGCTAAGCGGGTGAACGTGGATTTCCCGACCTGGGTCGTCGCCGGTCTGGACCGGCAGGCCGCGAAGCTCGGCATCACCCGTCAGGCGCTGATCAAGATGTGGATTGCCGAGCGGTTGCAGTAGCGTTCTCAAACACCAAAGGTTTTGACGGTCTGTTTTCCGTCACCACCTCTAGGAGAGGGACAAATATTATTTTGAAGTACTGCCAGCGTTGCTGGGGTTGCTGAAATCAGAACACTGTGAACCCTTACACTTGGAATTTTGTGTCAATGTGCGCGGCCACATCTAAGCTTAGCTTCCGGTTCTCAAAGGTTTCAATCAAACGCCCTGGAAAATGCTTTTCGTACCAGGCTATCTTGCGTTCACGATGATCCTGATACATATCCGAAGACATCATACCCCAATGCTCCCAGAACCATGTTTCACCCTGCCAAGTTACAGTAAAATCAGGTAGATACATTGTGCCATCCGGCGCACGTAATAAGACCTCATAGCTGAAGGGAATACCGCGCTCATGAAGCAAATTCGCGATCACAAGCTCTGATTTCGAACGTACCATATCCCCGCTGAGAGCTTGATGAATGAGGCCTTCCTCATACCAGCCTTTGCGGTTTATCAGCTCATCCGGAACAGCACGGAAAAAGCCATCAAACAGGGAGGAATTGATTAAGCCGATCTGTGCATTCTCAGGGCGGCGTGCTGACAGCAAGGTGGATATATCGCCCTGCACGAGAAGCGTACAATGCTGCCGGGCCCGCGTTAGCGCTGTGTAAAGAAGCTCTGAGGACAACGACCGCCCTTTTGATTTCGGTACAACCACGTAGGTATGATTGAATTCGCTGCCCTGTGCTTTGTGAACAGAGATCGCATACGCAAGCTCTAGGTTAGCCTCGACGCTTTCAGAACCGCCTTTTCCAGTCAAGTTTCCTCCATACCCTACCCCGAGATGATCCTTCCGTTCAAATTTCACCTGAAACCGCTTGAGGCGCGACAGGAACTTCTTATCAAAACCGTGCTTTTGAACGAAGCCAATCTCGCCGTTGAACACCTCAATGCGCTCCGATTTTCCTGTACTGAAATTATAGGCCCAGAGTGGGTTTGACTGCGGCCTATTGCGATACTGAATGACCTTGTCGTAGAGCGCTATGCCATCGAGAAGGCCGTGGCGGCTGATAACACCCACCGCGATACGGCCTTGGATTGCTTCATTCAAAGCCTCTACACCATGGAGCTCACCGCGATGCGGTGTTAAAACTTGGTATTTCTCCGGCTTCCATTCGAATGCTGCGCGCCAGAGTTCAAACGGCTTTTCGCTATCAAGGGTCGCACCCGTGTGATCGGCCATCTCGCGTTCAACCGCACGGATCAAAGTGTCAGAAATATCAGCAGGATCGTCCCAATAAGTCACACGCAAGTCGGCATCAACATCACCGCCCCTGTGGACCTTTGACAGTAGTTCCTCCCCTTCAGATGATGTGCTCTCGCCGTCATCGCGCGCATTTGCACTGATGAAAAGTTCAGCGAAGCGTAAGATTGCGGTGCCCTTACCTTCGATTCTATTCTCAAGTTGCCTTAGGTTATGCGTCAGGCGCGCGATGCTGTCCGGCTTATTCTTTGTGAGCCATTGGATCGTATCAGCGAAGACACGTCCTCGCCCAATCGGAGGCAACTGGTTGGGATCACCAACCAGGATAAAACGACGCACCTGCCGCCAATCAATGGCGCGCACAAGGCTTGCCATCAGACCAAGATCGAGCATGGAAGCTTCATCAACGATGATCGTTCCGCTGCCCTCACGCTTACCACCTGCGCGTTTAAAAGTGAGGTTGTCGTTAAGCCAACCGCCCCTAGCCAAGAACGAGTGTACGGTTGATGTCGCGACGCGCTCGATAGCGCGTTCATGCATCTTGGCGCGTACACGGTCAGAGGCCTTACCGGTAGGCGCAAGAACGGTAAGCGGTGCTCCATCACCCTCGGTTTGACGCACGGCGCGAATAATTGCGCAAATAGCTGATGTCTTGCCGGTTCCAGCAGCACCGGTGACCACAGAGAACGGTCTCCGAAAAACCGCTGCACAAGCCTCTGCTTGAGCAGATACAGCTTCCTCATAGGTTTCGCGGGCTTTTTCCAGAAGCGGGCTCTTTGTATCCCTGACTTCGGCGCGCCAGTCATCATCCGTGAATGGACGTGCGAGCGAAATGTCCGCGCGGCCCCCGAGCCGCGTTAGCTCCTCCTCAACCGCCCGTTCGTCCTCATAGACGGGTTTCCAATACAGCCACAGTCGATCGGCCTCGCTGCGCAGAACAAGAGCTTCTTCGAGCTCATCTCGATCAACCTCAAAATAACGCTCTGTAAAAACGGTGGATTTCCATTCGGGAAGTTTGGCCAAGCGGGTATTAATTTCTGCAAGCACAGCATCCGCCGCCCGGAAAGTCTGGTTTGGTTCCCGCCGCAACTGATCAACACAAAGGGCACGAAGGCGGCGTGGATCGTCAAATTCCATGTCGGCAAGCGTAGGGCCGCCGAGCTCCGGCGACGGCAACACCCCACGGTCGACGGTGCCCCAAGGAATCGTGTCGTCGGGGTTATCTCCAACATAACCCTCACAAAGCAAATACGGGTTTTCGGATATTTCCGCGATGTCGGCGGGCAACCCATGTGCAGCACGAGTAGTTCGTTCTTCACTGAGGATGCGGTCGATTTGCGCCGGATCAAGGTCAAGTCGGGCAATGACATCTCGCAAAAGTTTTCGCCCAGTCTCAGGCTTCAATTTCCACTGCCGGGATAGACGCTGGAGCGGTTTGCCGAACAAACCGAACTCCATAACCTCCTTGCCATCGTCAACTGCTGAGAAAAAGAGCTGGTGCGCCTCTTTGGAGCGCCCCTTCTCCATCATCGCCTTGGCAGGCAAGATCGCCGCTTCAGCAGAGAGTATCCGCATGACATTGAGGAGGCCGGGATAGAGCCCGCGCTTGCTCCAAAGCTCGGCAATGCAGCTGAGTATCCAGCCAGCGCGCTCATCCCAGTCTTCGCTGGTATCTCCTAATTCCTTGAGTTCATAGACAGCGCTGAGAAACTGCTCCAACAACCCAATTGCATCATCATTGGTCAGGTGGCGCGCACCGTACTTGCAGGTTCGGGGGTTCTCCGGAAAAATGGAAATTCTCTTCAAAGTCTCGGGGTCATCACGGTAGCGATGATAAGGGAGCCGGAGCCCCTCATTCGGGTAGTGCGAACTGATATTACGAGCCCAAATCATCCCCCCGGCATAGCGCTCTCGAACATGGTCATTGACCTCCCCATAGGTAAGGCGATCACCAATCTTCTTGACGCGCGATACACCGATCAGGGCGTAGCGTGGGCTTTCCTCGTCGGACAAAGGGTTTGAGTAGTTGGCGTAGTAAAAAATCAGGCTCTTATCGTTTTCGATCTCGGCAAAAAACTCGTCAGCATTTGCCGAGCGTCGATCATTGTCGAGCCGTCCGCCTTCATCATAGACGTCGTCGCCGTACATCGCTTCATAGGGCCAGACGCAGGCCGTCGCCTCAGGGATGTCCCACTCCGTGCGGACCGCACCGCCATTGAAGAAATCAGGCGGGTTTGAATATCCTCGGATCGGGTCGGACCCAAACGCGTTTACGCTATAGATGCAGGGAGGTATTTGAGCTCCGGAGAGCTTTGCGATCGGTGCGCCTGCATTTTCTGTCTCAAGCGCAAGATTGCGCTCACGGGCCACAACATCCCCAGGAAAAGAATGCATACCAACACAGTAAGTATTGCAGTCTGGTTTCTCGCAAATCCGGCCATTCCAGCCGTCGTCATGCCACGCAAGCCGGGCCGTAAGATGTACCGTCAAAATCGCCTCCTATTAACTCTACAGCAGCGCATCCTGCCGGTCATCTGCCTTGCCACCTTTGCCCGATCCTTTAGTATCAAAGGCTCCTGAAGCCTGTAGCGCATCCACCGTGATGATCGGACCATCACAAATGTGTTGAAGCAGATCAGCCTGATGGGGCTCCAGTGTGACCAAGCGGCCCAAGATGTGCAGAACGTTCAAGAGTTCAGACGTGTATTCAGCCAGCCATTGATCTGAATGGATACTTTCCAGCGAGGACGGGGGACGACGCTCACCAATGGTGGTGCGGGTGCGGTCCTTCTTGCGATAACTGAACCAATGGAGAAGAACCTGCTTCCCGGAAACCTCGTATTCCCAGACAGCAGCTGGCACGTTGTCGATGAAACCGTCACCAACATGTAGGCGCTGTTTCGCAGGATCATGTGAGATTTCGTTCGGCATGAGGTCGGGATCGGTTGGGATAGTGCCATCCTTTGGGATCGTCGGCCCTTGCCCCTTGGGCAAGCGTGGTAGGCTGGCGGGGCGGCCTTTTGACGGATCGGTGAAACGGTCCCCAAAAGTGTGGAGCCAGATGACTTCTTCTCCGATCGCTACAGCTTCCCGGAACAGCTCTCCATCGGACGTGATAGGGATGCGCAAGCCAGGCTGAACAAGATCATCCTTAAAGGATGCCGTATAGGCGGGATGTGCTGCAACTGCGGCAAGATAAGCCATGACGTCAGGGCCAGTGACTTTTTCACCTGTCGCTTCTTGTACCGCGCTAACGAACATTGGCTTGATATTAGGCTCGGCAGCTTTTGCATCAGCCCAAAGAGGAAATACCCGGCCCCCGAAAGAGCCCTTGTAGTGATCAAGGTCACAAACTGCGCCAGCAAAAGTCAGCGCGGGACCATTGCTAGGTGAGGATCGATTCAGTGCCGTCAGAAAAACTTGGCTATCTGAGTAGTTTTCCCAAAGAGTGGGGTTTGATTGATTGATCAACCTACCATCTGGGATGATCCATTGCCGGTCAAAAGAACGAAAGCAGTACCGAATGGGCGGAATACAGGCATTCTGATCAACAGCAACCGGACCTGAACGGAAGGGGTGACCGAACAGCCCACTTTTGAGGGGTTTGTCTATGTGTTTGTCCCCTGGCTTTCCTTTCCGCATATGCGGGTGAAAATCGCTGGCCTTCTTCTTCGCATCTTTCTGAGTGACAAGTGCATTCCAGCGATCTTCTAGAGTCGCCTTATCAGGTGCAATCACCCAAACACGACCTGGCATAACGCCCGATCCATCATAGGTGAACAGCTCTTCGAGCGGGACAAAGTCCGCCCAAGCCCCTATGTTTTCAGGCAAGAAAGATGCGCGAGGTTGGGTCGCACATTCCTGCCACGCCGGGCCTTCAAGGGTAATGGCCTTCAAATCCTCGAACTTGTCCGTTCTGTCACCAGAGCAGAGAACACGATAGCGAACGCGCGCAGGTTGATCTTTCGAGGCTTTCGTTTTCCGCAACGCCATGACGATGCAAACTGGCTGCTGCACATCCTGAAATATGCGGCTCGATACGGGCGGTTGATGGCCCTCGGGTGTGCAGTCGATCACCCAGATTTCATCTGCCTGCGCGCGAAGATCAGCGCGCATTTTCTGAAATCCTGGGCCATTTAAGAAACCAGCCACAGTGATAAAGCTGATCACCCCTGTCTGGTCGCGCTCACGCTGTCCATCGAACTCTGCCGGATCACCGTCACCAAAGACTTTCCACGTCGCCCACCTCCAGAAATACACATATAGGTTACGCAAATGCTTGGTGTGCGTCCCAACATTCCACTCTGTTGGAGGCATCCAGTCCATCAACGGCCCTGGCCGGTTGGCGCTGCCGGTTTCCACCCATCCCCCAAGTCCCGCCGCCTGGTTCTTATAGGGCGGGTTCCCGATCACAACCGTGATCTTCTCCTGTTTCTTTATCTCGTTTGCTTGCCTTCGGGATTCCCCGAGGGGCATCAAAATTTGCGGGATATACTCGTCTTCCAGGTACGGGTTGCCCAAAGTGTCGGTCACATAGAGACGCATCGGGTCGGCGTGACCGGCAAAGTCATCGCCAACCAGATCGCGTAGCTCTGCCAACAAGCGCAGCTGGGCAACGGCGAATGGTCCGAACTGAAGCTCAAAACCGATCAAACGCGGGATCGCCGCCTCGATCACACCCGGCACCGCACCGGGTCCCTGATCCTCTTCCGTGGCCTCTGCGATCCTGCGTAAAATGCCCAGAAGATATGTCCCTGTACCTGTGGCCGGATCAGCTACTGTGACGTTCTGGTCTCCCAAGCCATCAACCAAACCGAAATAGGCGCTTGATCGCAAAGCCTCGTCCACCAGACGCACCATAGACATAACAACCTCTGGCGGCGTGTAATAAGACCCAGTCTTGCGCCGCAGCTCGTCATCATAGGCCTTCAGAAACTTCTCATAGAAATACAGCCACGCCTCGGGGTCGCCCTTGCTGATCACGTCCCATTCCACGGCATCGAGAACCCGGGTCAGGGTCGCAAGCGACGTTTTCAGAGTCGCCTGATTTTCGGCATCATCGGTTAGCAAGCGAAGTGCCGTGCCGATCAACGTGTTGGTCTGGCGCAGTTCTTTCGCCACGCGATCAAGGCCATCCTTGAGCGGTATTTTCCGCGCACGCGCCATCAACATACCGAATGTCACCGCCTGAGCGTATCCATCGGCAAAAGCTGCATCGGTCGCATTGGGGAAGAGCAGCTTGCGCCAGTCTGTTGCCAAATTGGTCAAGGGACCAGACCCCTCGCCAAGCTGCTCTGTCACCTCTTCGCGCAGCAACCTGCACAGCCGGGCAGTCATCTCGGCCAGCGCGAGCGCAGTTTTTGGCGGTTGGGGGTCCCATTGGAAGAAGTCAGAGAACCGGGCAAGCAGCTCAGGCGGGGCATTTAACTTGTTGCCCGACGTTTCAATGTCACCGTCAAGCTGAATAATTTTCCCTACCAGTTCGCCGTCCTGCCAAAGACTGAAAGCGTTGCCATCGGTATAGATCAGATTGGGCAACGTCTTGAGCTTTTCCCATTGCCCCTGATCATGCTTATCAGTGAAACGGCGCGGGTCAGCTCCTTTGCCCGGTGCTTTGACCTCGACGAAACCGACTAGCATGGATTTGAACGTAACCGCGTAATCCGGGCGGGTCTTGAGCTCCGCCAGAGACGTCTCCCCAACTGGCACAACGGTACCGGAGGGTAGACCTGCCAGCTCAGCCATCTGGGTAATGAGAGTTTCGAGGGGTGCGCGGAGCTGATCTTCCGGCGCTCCCGACACGCCAGCGTTTTTCAGCTTAGACTTGGCGGTAGCACCAAAATCCGCGACGATCTCCATAAGTGTCTTGCTCAATGCCTGCCCTCAAAATTCTCTGAATACTGCCAGTAGGCAGTATCTGGTCAACTATTTCACAACACGTAGCTGTTGTCCCTTAATTGGACGGACTGGATCAGCCGCCAATCCGAAAGTCAGTTTCTCAACCTCATCTACCGGCAAATGCAGCGCCCTTGCGATGGTCTCCTTCGTCTTGCCTTCTTGCCACAGATGATCAAGCACCTGCTTCCAGACGCGCGACTTGTCACGCTCTGTACCGTCCGGCTCACCCGTCCTGTAACCGCGCTGTGTGAGATCAATACACATAGAACGGTATTGCCAGTCAGTCAGAAGCCCCAACCGATGCACTCGGTAGGCCAAGGCCATTGCTGACACACGCCAGCGCTTCTTGAGCTTCAGAATCAGGTGGACAGACGGCGCATGCGGAATGCGCCCGCGTACATCCTCTGAAGGCATCAGGAAGCTTGACGCAAAGGCATTCGCTTCTCGCTCCACATCTCGTCCATGCAGCGTGTTTCCCCCAGCATGCAGGATCAGATGCCCGAGTTCGTGAGCCGCATCCATCACGCCATGCTCGGCTGTCTTCATCGTGTTGAGGAAAATGTAAGGGATCCCGTCCTGCCAAAACGAAAATGCATCCACATTGAGCGTTTCTTCGGCGAGCGAAAAAACACGTACTCCCTTAGCCTCAAGAAGCGCAATCATGCTGGCGATCGGCTTCTCACCAAGGCCCCACGCCTGCCTAAGCGCCCGTGCAGCGGCTGCCGGGTCTGGCTCATAGCCAATATCAGGTAACACAGGCTCTGGCAGATTGAACTCCTGTGAAAGCCATTGCCCCACATCCACACCTATCTCACCGGCTGCACGCGCTGCTTCGCGCTCTCGAACGCTTGTGCGCTTGAGGCTGCGAAAACTCACGGCTTCAGCTGGAAGCTCGTAGGTATCCCCTACAAAGAAAAACTCGACGGGATAGCGCGTTGCCTTCGCCAAAGCATTGATCGTTTCTTCTGTCGGTTCACTTTGCCCTGTCTCGATGCGTGACAGTTGGACTCGCGAGATCCCTGCGGCTTCTGCCACCTTGATTGCGGTCATCTTTCTGCGTTTTCGAGCGAGGATCAGGCGAAGGTGGTTGAATGGTTCGTGCCGTGTCATTTCCGTGAAATCTTGATGTCGAAGTCGATGGCGTCATCATCCGAAGAGCCGTCTTCTTCAAGGGCATCAAAATCACTACCATCGTGCACAAAGATACGCTCGATGAATTCGGAAAATTCACCGCCCTTGATAAGGGCATGAGTCACTTCGACGGCACCGTCCTGGGCGACCATCACATACCAGACCTCGACATCGAGCCCTTCGCCAGAATGGGTGGCCGGAACCACCTCCTCGATCAGATCAAATGCGCTGCCTTGGCTAAGGCGCTCAGACCCTGCGCCCTTGCGACTACGCGCCTGCGGCAGATCAGATAGGCTGCAAGCGACATCCACATTCTGATACAGAACAATGACCTTACGATCCGGGTGACGAACGCCATTGGTGCCATAAGACTGGTCAATAACCCAACCACGTTTCAAAAACGTAGCCCGAAGCTCACGAGTGCCGTACTGGTAAGCGAGCTGCCCGGCTCCGTTCGCGGGAAAGAGGGGGGATGATCCGGTCGCGTGCATACTGGCAGCAACATCCCGGATATCCAGAATATCCTGCCTGTCCATGCCCAACTCAGCAAGCCGACGATCAACGTCAATGTCGTCGATATAGATTTTAGCAACCATTCGGGGCATGGGATTCTCCATGTTACATTTTCTTGCCCTCAATGATGGCAAAAAAATGTAACATGGGCAAGTCTCATCTTGCGAACTCAGAGCCGCAACAACCACAGGCGGGCCTTAAATCGACAAAATGGCTGAGCTCGCCCCTCAGGGGCGTATGCGCGAAGCGCCGGGCCTGTTGGCGGGTGGCCTCAAGGCTGCCCGCCGACAGGTCACCCTGAAACCGTCCACCACCTCGATCACGCCAGAACGCAAAAGACCCCCGCCTACTGACGGGAGCCTCGATCATTTCAGCGGTGTGGGCCGTTACTCAGCGGCCATCCGGTCAGCCTGCGCGGTGCGCTCCATGATGTAATCCACGGCCTTCTGCGCCTCGGACGCGGCGCGGAAAATCGCGCGGCTGTCTTCCTTCATCGCCTCAAGCCATCCTTCGACATAGGCCGCGCTCTGATCGAATTCAGGCTCCACCCCGATCTGCGCGCAAAGCATGCAGTTTCCTATCTCCGCGACCAGTTCCTCGAAGGCGTAGGCCTTGCGATCATTGAACCGGCCCAAACGGTCCAGCCGCTTTGTCGCCCCTGTCCAGTGGGTCAACTCATGCGCCAAGGTGCCGTAATATCCTGCGGCCCGGTGAAAGGTCGCGATTGGCGGCATGTGGATGCGGTCGGTCTTGATGTTGTAGTAGGCGCGCGGCTCCTCGGTGCTGTCGATCTGCGCGCCACTCGCGGCAAAGAACGCTTCCAACGCGGGATCGGCCAAGGTGCCAAGATCGCGGGGCGGATCGGGCAGGGTGTAGAATTCAGCGGGCAAGCCCTCGATCTGATCGGCGTTGAACACGCGGTAGGCCTTGGCATAGGGGATCTGGCGTTCCTCGCCGTTCTCGTCCTCGCGCTCGACGGTGCCGTATTTCACCACGGTTGCGGATTTCTCGCCCTTGCGGACATGGCCCCCAAGCTGCTTGGCTTGATTGAACGTCATCCAGCGGGCTGAACTGTAATCTTTCGCCATCGCTGTCGCCCAAAGCATCAGGATGTTGATGCCCCGATAGGCTTCGCCGTTAAACCGTTCCGGCAGGCTGACCGATGCCCCGCCGCCAGTCCACGGCTTGTGCCAGGGCGGTGTTCCCGCCTCGATCTGCGCGATGATCTGATTGGTGACATGGGAATAAACGTCAAACTTCTCTGCGGTCATTTGTGACCCTCCTTTGAGTGACGCGGTCCGGGTCTCTTCCCCCTTTCCGCCAATGGGCGGGCCTTCCTGTTCTGATCTTTGGAATGCCCATGCATTCCGAAGGGCAGAGCAGGTAAGGGCAAAGCCCGTCCTGCGGCCTGGCGGGGCCGTGACAACCGGGTGGAGGGCGTGAATTTGGGAGGGAACCGCGCGCCTGCGCGTGGGAGGAACCGGAATTCTCGACCGGAACCGACGCCGACGGCGGCGCTTGCCGGTTTTCTCGGACCTGACAGGATGGCAGGCGGATCAACAGGATTTGGAAACTGTCAGGGTTGGGGTGAGCGGGCGTCAGCCCGTCGATCCCCTGCCCTGTCTATCGCTCAAAGCGAGGCCGGCGTACTGCCGGGATCACACAATTCAGCCTGAACGAAACACTCGTCGTGTTTACACGGCCATGTAACTGCTGCCGCAATCGCGCGGAGCCGCTAGACGTGCGGGCCCTGACGTAATGCCGATAAGAGAATGGACAGGAAGCGTGCGAGAAATGACAGAATAATATTGCGGCCAGAACCGCACCCCCGTGCTAGGCGTGAAACAAGCAGATTAAGGACGATGCAATGACAGAGCCGATGAATCCAGAACTGCTGAGGGTGGTGGAAAGCGATATGGCGAGATGGGTGCGCGACCGGATCGAGGTATTGCCTGGTCGGGCGAAATTCTGTGCGCATAATGCCGTGCGAAGCCTATACTGGGCGGGCGGGATCGCTACGCTCGAAAGCACGACCTATCGCGAAGGAGAGCGCGGCTATCGTGTACCGGCAACGTTCTTCCTGATGCACGCGCTGGAAGAGGCCGTGGCCGCTTTCATCGCATGCGCCAAGAAAAGCGGCTATACGGCTCTCGCCAAGAAGGTCAGCCCCAAAGACCACGTCCATAAATCAACGCTGCCCTGGCTCTGCGGTCAAATCATCGAATTACTGGGTGCCTACAAGATCGGTTTGGCCTATCAGGCCGATCATGACCGGATTGCGGTCAGATACGAGGACAATGGACAGGTATCATATCAGGTTGCATCAATGCGCTTGCTGGGGTCCGTAGACCAAAACGGCAATTCCAGCGCGTCTTTCGCAGATGACATATACGCCCGTTTCACAAACGAGAAGGATGTCCATCGGCTTTTGAAGGAAGGCTCCGGGGGCCGCAACTATCTCATTTATGCAGATGATAATGGCTTTCGTACCGGCCCCTTGGACCTTGAACCGGAGCTGCGGGAAATAGCCGTAACCGTGATTGGGATACTCTGGGCGACAGTGGATATGTGGGAACACAAGGGCGAGCGTATCCAGCTTGTCGAAATCATTCTCAAAACCACCCATGAGCTTGCTGAAGCGGCAAAGTGAATGCCGCCTCACGTGTGACCAAAGGCTGGCTCGCGCCAGCGCTATTTCAGCCCGAACCGGCTCAGGACGCCACGCCTGCTTTCTTGACCGTCCAAAAGCCGTTTCTCGAATGCAATATTCGACGGCAGGCTCACCACGGTCAGACGCCACAATGCCTTGTCATGCGGCCAGCTTGGCGGACGCCATTCCTGGCGTTCCACTCCGACGATCTCCATGCAGTCTGGAAAGTGCAGCCACGGAACCTGCTCGCCATTGGGAGAGTCGCCCACCTGCTCCGGTGGAGCATCGAGGAACGTGAACCCATCTGCCTCCGTTCCGTCCAGAAAAAGGAACCGTGCTGTTTCGTCCTCGCCCGGGCAAAGTCCGCTCACAGCAACCCAGTCACCGCAGGTCGGGGCCTTCGCGGCGTCCAGAACAACGCGCCATTTCTTCATCTTGGCCACCCCTCCGCAAACGTCTTTCACCGTTCTCTGTCTCTGTCGCGATCGCGGCCCTGCCCGCGCTCGGACGCAGTATCACGCCCACGTCCGAGAATGTCATCCCGCCGCCCCTGGTCACGACCCTCGCCGTCGCGGGTGGCAATGTCCCGTTCTACCGCCGCTGCATCCCGCTCCTGTCCGATATCGCGCGCACGCCCAAGGATGGCGTTCAGACGCTCCCGAATAGGATCGTCGGAAGGGGCGCGCTCCCGCCCGACATCCGGCGCTTGCACCTCGGGTCGATCAACCTCGCGCCCCAATACCGCCGCCCGACGCGCATCCATATCGCCCCGCTCGGCACCAGCCTGCGGCCTCTCGACCTCGCCCATAACTCTCTCCTTGATCCGTGACATCGCCGCCTCGGCGCGGCCCCAAAGCTGATCCAGCCGCTCGCGCGCGGTGGCAATGAACGCGCGCCCCCGCTCCATCAGCTCAAGCCGCAATTCCAACTGACGCCAGCCCAACTCTTGGCGCTGTGCATTGCGCGCCTGAGCCGCGCGGAAAGCCTCACCGCGCTCCGTGACGATCCCGCGTTTCTCCTGGGCATTGGCCGATGGGCCGATTTTCGGCTCGGGCTCGCGGCTGAGCTCGACCACCTTCTTCTCGTGCTCAATCGCAAGCTCTTCCTGCCCGCCCCCCCGCGCGCGCTCGACCTGCTGCTCGGCTTCGGCGCGCTGAACATCGAGGGACCGATGGTCGATCCGCTCCGACCGCCCTGCCCGCTCAAGCGCCGTGTTCGCGTCCCGTGCCCAGGCTTCGCGCCAGCCCATCAGAAGGTCTGGCGCATTCCAGCTGCGGTCCTTCTTCCCGAACCCCTCGCCGGTCAGCTCCCGCATGGTCAGCATGACATGCGCATGGGGCTGACCGTGGCCATCACGGGCCTTGCCCTCGTGAACGGCCACATCCGCGATCATGCCGCGATCGACAAACTCGCGCTGCACGAACCCGCGCAACAACTCCAACCTCTCGCCCCGATTAAGCTCACGCGGCAGCGCCACTTCGATCTCGCGAGCAAGTTGGGCATCGCGCCGCTTCTCGACGGCTTCGACCGCGTTCCAGAGCTGGTCGCGATCGCGCATCCAGTCGGGCGCATTTTCGGGGGCCATGATCTCGGAATACACGACCCCGCCCTTGCGGCTGTAGTCATGCTCCACCCCCTGCCGGTCATCCCGCAGCCGCCCAGCCGTCCGGTAGGCGGCGGCTGCGACCGATGACCGGCCCCCTGCCCGGCTGATCACTTTCGCACTGAGATGATAGATCGCCACGGATCGAGCGCCTCTCTTTAAAACAGGGTCCAGCGCCTGGTTGCGCTGGTCGGGAGCGCGAGGGTGAAACCCTCGTTCAGGCGGCATCGCCGCCTTGGGGGGAAGCCGTCCGGCGCGGGGGTTTACCCCCATGAGGACGCGCACGTTGTCGAAGACAATGTATAAGCGCGCATTTAAATCTTTTCAACCTATCAATCCGCCACTACATTCGCCCCAATTATTCCCGAGGTTGCCCCATGTCCCAAAGCCGCCCAACCGACGCCCGGATCAAAGAACTGGCCGAAAAGAAAGCCCAGCTCGACGCCCAGATTGCAGCGCTCGATGCCCGGCGGCGTCTGTCTGAGAAGAAAGACGAAGACCGCCTCAAATGGCTCCTGGGCACTTTGGTCTTCGACCGTTTGAGCGCCGAACCTGCTCTTCAGAGCATCGTGCGGCGCGACCTGCCAGACCGCCTCACCCAGCGGGACCGCGACCGTGGACTCTGGCAGATTCTGTTTCCCGATAGCGACGAGGACCGGTCATGAGTTTTGTTCTGGAAGCCCGCCACTGGGTGATCATGATCGGTGCTGTGATCTTGGCCGCTGCCGCCCTGATCCTCGCTCCGCAAGCGGTCGCGATCTACCCGGTGACCACCTATGCCTTCCCGATCATCGCCTTGGCCACCATTCTCGATACCCTTGGAACCGCCGCAGAGCGCCACAGGACACCGCTTAAGCTCCTCGCATGGGTCTGCCTGTGCTCTGCCGCCCTCACAGCCCTGACGCCCCTCAGAGCGCCGCTCAATGACATACTGGCGACTGTCCAGGCATGGACGGGCGCTGGCTGGCCCCTCCCCCGTGCCATTTGGGAGGGCCTCAAGGGGCTGGCCCGGTATTCTGATCCCCAGAAACAGGCCATGGCGATCTCCTTCGCGCTTGGCGTGGTCGGCGTCGCAGTGGCCGTCAGCGCACCATTGGTGGCGATCTTCAATCCACGCATTGGCCGCAACCGAAAATCCCGCACTGGCCCCTGGCAGGCGGGATGGATGGACCCACGCGACATTACCCAGCTCGCGCGCAACAAGACCGGCCTGCCCCTCGCCCTGCACAAGGGTAAGCTCCTGCGCTACGTCAAGAACGACGCGAAGGGATGGCGGGGAGGTCATCACCTCGTCGTCTCCGGCACACGGGGCGGCAAAGGCGTCAGCGCCGTGATCCCGGCCATCCTCGATCACCAGGGGCCGGTCGTGGCGTTGGACATCAAGGGCGAGAATTTCGCCGTGACGCGCCGCCACCGGGAAGAGCTCGGGCGCAAGGTCGCTGTCCTAAACCCCTTCGGCCTCGTCGAGGACGGAAAGGATCAGTTCAACCCGCTCGACTACATCCGCCCCCACGAGCTGGCGCGAGACGTGGCCCTGGTTGCGGACGGCCTGGTCAAACCCGAACAAGGCGACGGCGCGCATTTCTGTGAAATGGCCCGCCAGCTGGTCGCGGCTGCAATTGAGGTAATCCTGACTCAGGAAGAACACGATAAGCGCAACCTGATTTCAGTGGCTGATTTGCTTTTGTCGGCAAATTTCGACCAGACCCTTGAGGTCTGGTCGAAAAGCAAAGACCTTATCGGCCACCGCCCTGCCCAAACCGCCGCAACCATTCTGCGTGCAGGTGACAAAGAACGTGGTGCCATTCAGACGACAGTCTCAAAAGCCTTTGAATGGATGCAGTCGGACAACATGCGCCACTTCCTGGCCGGGTCCAGCTTCCGCATGGATGATCTTCTCGATGATCGGGTTGATCTCTTCATCGCTGTGCCCCTCGATCAGGTGGACAAGCAAGCGATCTTTATGCGCCTGTTCATCAACCTTGTCCTGGGCACAGTTGTGCGCCAGGACGGGCGGCGCAAGGTCAACGCTCCGATCCTGCTGGTTCTCGATGAATTCGTGCGGATGGGCCGCATGGAGCAGATCATGAACATCGCCAATGTCGCCGCAGGGGCCGGTGTCGAAGCGCTGTTCGTTACCCAGGATACTGGTCAGGTCGAAAAGGCCTATGGGCCAAACGATGCCCGTTCGATCTTTGGCTCCTGCATCACCAAGCGCGTCTTCAACCTCAACGATATCGAAACCGCCGAATGGGCGGCGCGGCACCTCGGGGAAAGCACTGTCTATTCTCAGCAAATTCGAGAGGGCAAGGCCTTGAACGAGGGGCGGGATTTTTCCTACTCGGAGCAGCGTCAGAAGCTCATGACGGCTGAGCAGATCACGGGCATGAAGGCAGATGATCTGCTGCTGTTGGTGGGTAACCGCAACCCGCTCAAGGCCAAGCAGAATGTGTATTTCAAGAGCAAGACCTACCGTGGAAGGTTCGATCAGAACCCGCTGAATTGAAAGTTGGGCGTTGGAATTTTGTTAAAGGCTTCGCGTTTTGAGGGAGTTAAATAGAGTTATAATAGAGTTACACCTTGGAAAATGGCCAATAACACCTTGAAACAAATAAATTTTTCTAGAAGGTCGGTGTGTGAAATGACGAAGTTTGGTGTGTGAAA
>NZ_CP115766.1 GCF_027912675.1 Paracoccus sp. SCSIO 75233
TTCGAGTGTCGGTGTGTAGAGTATCGAAAATTGGTGGGTAGACTAGCGAAGAACGGTGTGTAGAGTATCGAAGAACGTGCCCGCTTGGTGGGCAGACTGTCGAATAATGGTGGGTAGAGTATCGAATAATGGCGAGGCCTCGTAAACGCACTGCACTGCTTCCGCAGCGGCATACAGAGCCGGACCTTTTTGTGTGCGATATCCTCGATGCGACGCCGAAAAGTGATCGCGCCTCGATGGAGCATCCTCTCTTTTCCCTGTCGGTCAAAAAAGACTTGGCTGCATTTGAGTATGAGCAGGGCAATGTGAAGGTGAAGATCACGCCTGCTGCCGAGGAAGGACGTGCCAATGTTTTCGACCGGGACATTCTGATCTATGTGCTGAGCCAGCTCATGGCTGCGAAGAATGAGGGCCAGGAAATTGGTCGTCGGGTCCAGATTTCAGCCCATGATCTCCTCAAGGCAACGAACCGCCACACCACAGGCCAAGCTTATGCCACGCTCCGTCGCGCCCTCACCCGCCTTCAGTTCACTCAGATTGAAACGAATATCCACGATCACGGTGTCGGTGAGTGGCGCTCGATCTCGTTCATCACCGATGCTCGGATCGTCAAAGAAGATTCTACGGGCCGCTTGCTTAGCGTCGAACTTGAAATGGGCGATTGGCTTGTAAAAGCCATTGAAAACAAGAACGTGCTTACCCTGCACAAGGCCTATTTCCAGCTTCGGAAGCCACTGGAGCGGCGGCTCTATGAGCTGGCCCGCAAGCATTGCGGCAAACAGGACGTTTGGCGGATCGGCCTCGATAAGCTCCAGCACAAGACCGGCTCGACCTCCACGGCAAAGGAATTCAAGCGCCTCGTTAAAGCGATTTGTAAGGCGGACGAAGACCAATCACACATGCCGGATTACTGTTTCAGGCTTCTACACGATGTTCTGGAGGTCACGCCGAAACCCGAATTTCTGGACGTTTATGGCGACAGCCCGGCAATTGCTTCAGAGGTTACGGTGCGCTTGTCGTCCGATGCCTACGAGAAAGCCCGCGAGGCTGCTCCGACCTGGGACGTGTACTTCCTTGAGCAAGAATGGCGGATGTGGATGAACGACCCGCCGCGCCATCCAGATGCTGCGTTCGTGGGGTTTTGCCGAAAATGGTACGAGCGAAAGGGACGCGCCCCATAATGGATAACCCATATCAATTAACAGTTATCTGATAATAGTTATGAGTTGACAGTTATCGGTTACGAGTTAAGGGTTGCGAAAACAAGAAAGAGGCAGGCGATGACCCAGGTCATAAGCGTAGTGCAGGAAAAGGGTGGAGCGGGGAAAACAACGCTCCTAACAGCAATTGCCAGTCTGATGGTCCAAGACGGTGCCAGGATCGCAGTGATCGATACGGACCCTCAACGCCACTTGGAAGCATGGGCCAAGAAGGAACAAACTGATCTTGATTGGCTCTATGAAGAAGATGACGAAAAGCTGATCCCTACCGTCAAAGCTCTCAAGAAGGCTGATCCCGCCTACGATGCGATCTTTGTCGATACTGCGGGTTTCAAGTCGGCTATGGCGATGCATGCTATAGCAGCCGCAAATCTGATCTTGATCCCATCGAAAGCCAATGAAGCCGACGCCAAAGGGGCCAAGCGGACGTTTTCGCACGTTCAGAGTGTTGCAGAGACGATGGAGAAAGAGATTCCGGCGCTAGTGGTCATGATGGATGTGGATACGCAGACAAACATCACACAGGCCATTGTTGATGCACTCGACGCACAGAACGTGCCGCGCCTCACTGCCATGTGCGCACATCGAACGGGTTTCAAGGAAATGACATCCACTGGCCAGGCTCCGCAGGGTTCGGCTCGGCGATCAGCTCAATCGGTGCTTGCGGATTTGCAGGGTAGGGGTCTCTTGGATTTCTATAGGAGCGGTACATGGCCAAAGTCAGCGTAAACCTCGATGACGATCTGGAGGCAGATGATAACGCGCATAAGCTCAAGACGATGGCTGCGCCGCTCCCAAGCGTGAGTAAAGCCAAGTCGTCAGCCTTGAAAGATGCACCGCGCGTCCAGTTTTCGTTCACGAACGTACCAGAACCTATCAAGGAAGCATTTGCAGCCGAGGCAAAGAGACGTGGGCTAACCAAGAAAGAGCTTTTGTACGAATGCCTTAGGGCGGGAGGCATCAACATCCCTGCGACTTCAGAGATAGATGCGCGCAGAAGATAACTGTTAACTGTTATCTGTTATCTTCTCACGCGGAGTACGTGTCAGATCAGATTTAAAACCGCCTGCCGCGTTCGGGAGTGGACATGGACGGCGTTGAGGGGATCTGTAAAATAGGTACGCAAAAGAGCCAAGAAGTCGGCATCTGCGACCATCCCGGAGATATCAGCATAGCGCCTGTAGTTGATATTTACGGGTAGCCCCTCAACGATGTGATGCTCGGAGAGTCCTGCATCCAGATCGTGTGCAAAGAACTGGAGCTCAAGCGACCAATCGCCAATCGGAGCGCGGTCTTCTAGCTCTTCCAACCGCAGCGGCAGAACATTTCGCATCGTGAACAGATGATCTTGGACGTACTTTTCCGTTAAACGACCACCGTGGGCTTCAACTGCCACGATGCGGTTCTCTGTGGCGTGTTTGAGTTCAGCGTCGCCCAGCTTTTTTTGAGATGTATTTGTTGTGAAAACCGAGTCGCCAAAGCCTCGCAGACGCCACCGCGTCAAATCTCCAGCCTCGCGGAGTGCAATGCAATCGGTCAATCTTTGCTCGATAACTCCGCGCGTTCCTGTGTTTCCAGCAGCAACACCTACTAGGAGTTTTTGAGCACTTTCGGCATTGATCTGGGGGAGCGGGGCGGTGAGTGCGGTATTGTTTTGAAGGCTGATACGGAGCATCCGGTGCAAAAGTGCTCTGAGGTACTGCCCGGCGGCGCTTCTGGAGGGGTCGCTCAGACGATCTAGCTCCGTTAGAAGATCGACTAGAGCTCTGGCCGCATGCCGCTCCTTCTTTTTCTTCGATGCGGCCCAAGCCGCGTCGAGCGTATCGACAGACTTAGCATTGTTCAGAAACGGACTCATTCCAACGTCGAGACCTGCTCGGTTATACTCCGCCGACAGCCACAGGACTGGCTCGCCGCGCGGAGCAAACTCATAGGCGTTCGTAAGCCGATGATTGAACATTGACTGTGCCGTCAACTGAAAATGAAGCATGCAAAGATACGGAGGATGGAGGTCTGTAACGAAAAGCGTTCGTAGTTGGTCCGCCAGGTCTCCCGAATAGCCAAACCCACGGCAGACTGCGGCAACATATGCTATGCAATTCTCCAGGTCCAAGTCGCCCAGAAGATCAGCCTCGCCAATAGCGTCTTGGGTGAACAGGGTTCGCACTTCTTGCACACTGATAGAAGGCGCAAGCCCACATCTTTCCAAGATGTATCGAGGCGTTGACCAGCTACGACCAAGGTCAATCCCGTCCCTTTGCATCATCGAATAAATTCTAGATGCCGTCATTTTTTCGCCAGTTGCTAGTAGCAAGAGGGAATGTGTATGCGACAGAATCCGACGTGCTTGTCGATGATCGCACTTTTCGTCTGCCATCACCCGTTCATGCATCTCAAAGTAGCGAGATGAAAAAGCACTCAATACGTTCTGAGCGCCTGGTGGCGTCGGGATCACGCTGGCATCGAGTGCGAAGCTCTCCGGGGCCTCTCCAGGGCTGAACAACAGACGTGCGATGAACTCTTTGAGTTGTTGTGATGGCCCGTCCTCCAACTCCCAAGCGCCGATTTCAAGGTTCACCCAATCCGCATGATCTTCGACTATTCCAAGGTCGTTTAGGATATCTTCAGCACGTTGTGCATACTCTTCGCCAGTCCCTGGAGCGACGGGTAGGAGGATGGTTCGAATTGCAGCATCGAGGCTTAGGGTCATGCTGGCACCTTGAACAGTTCACTCGGATCAACCTCAAGGCCAGCCGCAATCTTCTCGACGGTAGTAAGCGTCGGATTCCTGACAAGTCGCTCACACCCGCTAACGAATGTCCTGTCAATGCCAGCACGATGTGCGAGTTCTTCTTGCGAAAGCCCACGTGCTTTTCGCAAACGGGACAGATTGCCGGCGAAGCGGCGCACCAAGTCGGAGTCAGTCTTGCTCATATCGATTGCATTCGCGCCATGTGCCGGATAAGTCTACGGCATATGAGTCACATCAAGGCACACGTTCTTGATTTTTTCTCAAAGACTGCCACAAGAACTGGTAAGAAGAAGAACGTTTGAGGGGGAGGCAGGCATGATCGAGACCAGCAGGAGCCGGAAGTCTGTATCGCTGTTCAGCGGGGCGGGGGGCATGGACGTTGGTTTCGCGCGCGCTGGCTTCGAAAGCGTTTTGGCGTGTGAACTTGATCGCGATGCCTGTGAGACCTTCAATCTGAACCTCCACTTGGTTGGTCACCGCAAGAACCGCATAGAGCCGACGTCGGTGAAAGACCTAGACCTCTCCAGTGTTCCTAGTGACGTTGATGTCGTTTTCGGCGGGCCACCGTGCCAAGGCTTCTCAGTTGCTGGAAAGATGGACCCAGACGATGAACGTAGCCAGCTCGTACTTTCGTTCTTTGATGTGGTCGATCAAACCCAACCGAAAGGGTTCGTTTGCGAGAATGTAAAGGCACTTGCTGTTTCTAACCGTTGGGAAGGCATTCGCCGCACTATCCTGCGTAGAGCGCGGATAAATTATCGGGTGGCATTGATTGTTTTGAATGCGACCGACTTCGGGGTTCCTCAAAACCGCGAAAGAATGTTCCTCGTTGGTGTGCGCAAGGACATATATCAAGGGGTGGACCGAACACTAGAGGCCGAACTGAAGCGCGAACTAGGCTCTCATCGTCGCCAAGCTCCAACGATTGCCGACATAATCCAGAGCCTCGGAAAGGCAGGGACCAAGAAAAATCCCAAAACTTGCACGGCAAAAATCTCTTACGCTAAAGCCCCTATCCTGCGCCGTTCCCCTTATGCCGGGATGCTCTTCAATGGGGCAGGTCGGCCATTGCCGGTCGCCGGATTTGCGACCACGCTTCCTGCGTCAATGGGGGGTAACAAAACGCCAATCGTCGACGAAGACGAGGTCTTCAAGCGCAAGGAGAGCTTCGTTGAGAGCTATCATGCCTCTCTTATGACTGGCGGCAAACCGAGAGCTGGGGATGCGCCTGCTCGTCTGCGCAGACTGACAGTCAATGAATGCATGGCTATTCAAACCTTTCCTCCAGAGTATCAATTTCACGGTCGAAAGAGTTCGGTGTATCGTCAAATCGGAAACGCTGTCCCGTGTGATCTTGCCGAGGCAGTCGCCCATTCGTTTGAAGCCATCCTTGGTTTCCACGAGGTCGCAGCTCAGCGCAAAGATGTTGCATAGAGGTTAGCCCAAACCTTTCGCACGATCACATACGAACTCCCAACGCATTCAGAATGCGATAGCCTTCCGCTAGAAGGGTTATCTGGTCCGCCCTGACCAAAGGTCTGTTGTGGCCTATAGTGTTTCGCACCGGAGCAAGCCGCTGCATCGACGCCTGAAAATCGGGCTTTGATTGAAAGAACCTCTGGAAGGCATCGTTCCAGTTCTGCCGCTGGCAGATGATGTCTGCAAGGTCCATGAAGTCCGCGTAGTAGAGGAGGGGATATGAATCCCCCCGGCGGTCGTGGTCCGCAGTTTTTCTTTCTTCCCACCGCTTCCGCAAATTTCCATTGACCCTACGCTTAAGCCAGGCCTCCCCCTCCAGGCGGGACAGCTCGGCCTGAACAAGATCACGTAACCGGTTCTCGATCTGACCAAAAAAACTGGCGTGTTGTGGGTCGTAATAGCCTGTCTGGTCGCCGTTCTCGGTCGTCACAGTTGCAACGGCCTCGACGCGCAATTGAAACCCCGCCGAGAACAGAACATGCGGGTACGCTTCTGGCGGAAAGGCGACGATCTCCGCATTCATGCCAGCGTCAATCCTTGCGGTCTCCCGATCTTCCGGGGACTGCTTCTCATCAAAGGCAACCGGTTCCCCCAGCTCCTCCGCGAACACCTCCTGGCCCGCCGGATTGAACGGCTCCGCTCCACTGGAAATATCATGCAGACGAGCAATGCGGGCAAAGCCGACCATCGAGACACCAAGATGATCCTCGATGGCCCAGGGATTTTGGAGCTGCGCCATCCTCTCCGCGAGCGAGGTCTGCCATGCCTCCATTTTCTGGAAGTGTTCCTGAAGAGGTTGGACCGCAGCCGCAGCCGCGAGTGAAAAACTCTGCAACTGCTCGGCCAACGGAACAACTGCCCGATGTGCGGCTGTGACAAGCCCCTTCAGATCAGCGTCGATACGTCGAAGCACATCTACAGTTTCAGGGCGCGTGATTGCACTGTGGGCAGCGGCTATAGCCGCTGACGTTTCAGCCCAATGTTGAGAGTTTGTGTATGCCGAGAACGCCGACTGGGCTTCGACCAGTGATGTCGCCAGCCTTTGAAAATCTGCTCTGTTCAGCGTCTCAGCCGCATGTAGAGCTGATGACTGTTCAAACTGCTCTATCGCTTGCCGCACAGGATCGTTCTGCATCTCCCTGGCGAGCCGCTGAGCCGGACTTTCGGCTTGCTCAAGCATCCTTGCCGCCTGAAAGGCCGGGGATTGCTCAAGCTCTCTTAGCGCCCGCGTGGCCGGATCGTTCTCCATCTGGCGCAAAGCTTTCTGAAGCGGACTCTCAGCCTGTTCCAGCGCCCGACGCAGGGCGTCATTTACGAATGGTTCGCGAGCCACTAGACCATCCCCTCCACTTCACGCGCTATCGCCCGCTGAAGCGTACTGCGGTTTACACCTAATATCTCGGCCATGCCCGACACCGTTTCACGCTTCGCCTCGATGGCCGTCTTGGCATGGGCGATCTGGACGTCAGTGAGGGCAGGGGGCCTACCAAGGCGCTTGCCCCGCTTTTTGGCGGCGCGCAGACCCGCTTTGGTCCGTTCCTGGATCAGGTCGCGCTCGAATTCAGCCAGCGCGCCCATGATGTGAAACACCAGCCGCCCGCCTGCGGTCGTCGTGTCGATCCCGTCTGTCAGACTGCGGAACTCGATGCCGCGATCCCCGAATAGCTTCAGCAGATGGATCAGGTCTGCGATCGACCGGCCCACACGGTCCAGCTTCCAGACCACCAGCAGGTCGCCTGCACCCAGCAACTCCATCGCCTCGGAAAACCCGGCCCGGCTCTCGGCGGCTGTCGCGCCGCTCTGCGCCTGGTCGGTGATGATCCGGTCACATCCGGCCTCGGTCAGTGCCTCGATCTGTAGATCGAGGTTCTGTTCTTCTGTGGAAACCCGTGCGTAGCCGATTTTCATGGACTCTTTTTGCATGAGGTTTTTGCGTCAGTCCAGCATGTGGAAAATCAAACACTTGGCGGCGAGCGTGTAATTGCCGCAAAAAGGGTCCTTTTTGCGGCAAAATGAGCTGGCCACAAACCTGCCAGAACCGCACCGGCTTTGCTGGGTAGTTCTGGCTTCGCTAAGTCACTGATCCTGCGTAACGTGGGGCAGGGGGGCAGAATCCACCGTTTTTGACACATCGCAAGGTTGAAGATTTCCATTTTCACGGAAGTGTTAACAAGAGACGAAAAGCCTCCCCGACGATACAATTGCTTAAGACTTTTTCAGTCCGGGTCGCAATAAATCAGATACATCGCCTCGATCATCTGATGCACTCTCGCATCTGCGATCCGATAGTAAATCGTTTGCCGTTCGCGGCGGGTGCTCACCATTCCCGCTTCGCGCAATCGGGCAAGGTGCTGGCTAAGCGCCGATTGGCTCAATTCCAGCTGTGCCTGTAACGCGCCGACGGATTGCTCACCCTCAAGAAGATGACACAGAACCATCAACCTGTTGGCATTCGACAACAGCCCGAGCTGTTCCGCCATCTCACCGGCACGTTCCTGCAGAACCGGAAGGGGCGGACGGCTTTTTGTTATATTAGATTTGACTAATTTAGACACGCCTTACATATAGCACCAGACTGAAGGAAAAACCAGTTCAAACTGTCTGAGGGAGGGCCGATATGGGACCCGTTGTCACAACTGAATTCACGCCTTGGCTGTCGCTCTTGGGTGGCGTGCTAATTGGGCTCAGCGCCGTCATGGTCATGGGCCTGTTCGGCAAGATCGCGGGCATCACCGGGATCACCAAGGGTCTGACCGGTCTGGCACCTGGTGCTGACGGTCCGAGCGACCGAGGGTGGCGGCTGGCGTTTCTGTCGGGGCTCATCACAGCTCCGGTCGTGGTCCTGTTCGCCACCGGCGCGTTTCCACAACAGACCGTGCCTGACAACCTGCCTGGCATGGCGCTCGCGGGACTACTTGTCGGCGCGGGTACTGCGTTGGGGTCGGGCTGTACATCGGGTCATGGCGTCTGTGGTCTGGCGCGCTTGTCACCGCGATCCCTGGTCGCCGTCGTCACCTTTTTAGGTGCCGCCGTTCTGACGACGACCCTGATCCGTCACGCGATTTAAGGAGCAGCTTATGCGTATCTTTCTTGGCTTTATTGCCGGTTCAATCTTTGGCATCGGTTTGATCATCTCGGGCATGGCCGATCCCGCCAAAGTTCTCAACTTTCTCGATATTTTCGGCGCTTGGGACCCCAGTCTCGCCTTCGTTATGGGCGGTGCGTCGGTAACAGCTTTTCTCGGCTATCGGTTGGTCTGGCGGCAGAGCGCACCAATCCTATCGTCAAGGTTCGATCTACCCGAGAACGGCGCGATCAACGCGCCGCTCCTGACTGGCGCCGCGATCTTCGGCATCGGTTGGGGGCTCGGCGGCTTCTGCCCCGGTCCGGCTTGGACCGCACTGCTCATCGGCGCGCCTGGCACGCTTATCTTTCTGCCCGCCATGCTGATCGGCATCGTGCTGGGCCAGGCCGCTAAATCATTCTCCATCTTTACCGCGAAAGGAGCCTGACCATGTCAGAGACATCTCAGTTGGACAAAGCCATCGTGCGCCACTCGCCATCTACCGGAGCGAACAGTCCGGACGTCTGGGGTATCTACGAGCCCGACACGGGGTCGATCCAGTATATCTGCGCCGATCCCGCCACCAAGAAGGCCGCGCTTATCGATGTCGTCCTTAACTTCGACCCGGCCAGTTTTGCCACTGACACGCGCAGCATGGATCAGGTCCTGGACCTGGTCGAGGAAAACGGTCTGAGTGTGGAATGGGTGCTGGACACCCATCCCCACGCGGATCACGCCATGGCGTCCGCCCGGCTCAAGGAGCAGGTCGGCGCGCCCAATGCCATCGGCGAGAAGGTAGCAGAGATCGCTGAACTCTGGCGCGACATCTACAACACACCGGAAGCCTTCGACGTGGCGCGCGACTTCGACCGGCTGTTTGCCGACGGCGACACGTTCAGACTGGGCAAACTGGACGTCCGCGTGATGCTCAGCACCGGCCATACGCTGGGCTCGATCAGCTATGTCTGTGGCGATGCGGCATTTGTGCACGACACGCTGATGCAGCCCGACAGCGGCACCGCACGCGCCGACTTTCCGGGCGGTAGCACCGAAGAGCTGTGGAACTCGATACAGGCGATCCTGTCCCTGCCCGGCGATACGCGGCTCTTCATCGGTCATGACTACGGTGCCGAAGGCCGGGACGAACCGGAGTGGGAAGCAACGGTCGACACACACAAATCCGAAAATGTCCACGTCAAGTCAGGCACCGATAAAGCAGACTACATCGCCGTGCGCGAAGACCGCGACGCGACCCTTGGTCTGCCCGACCGCATGCTGGCCGTATTGCAGATCAACCTGCGCGGTGGGCGACTGCCGGACGCCGAGAGCGACGGGGCGCATTACCTGAAACTGCCCGTCAACAAATTCTGAAGGAGATACCAATGACCAAATCCATGAAAGACCTCGTGGCGGACGCCAAGACCCGTGTCGAATCCATCCGCCCTTCCGATGCGCAAGCCGCAACGGAAAGCGGCGATGTGATACTTGACGTCCGCGAACCGTCCGAACTGGACAGCGATGGCACGGTCGACGGGGCGATCCATATCCCCCGCGGGCTTCTGGAATCCCAGGCCGATCCGGATACTGGCAAAGGGCATGACGCCCTGGTGGCGATGCGCCATTCCGAAGGGTGCGTTCATGTCCTGTGTGCGTCGGGTGCCCGCGCGGCGCTTGCGGCCGATACGCTGAAGACAATGGGCTATAACGCCAAGGTCATCGACGGTGGTCTGGGCGGCTGGAAAGAGTCAGGGCTGCCTGTCCAGGCTTGAGAGACGTGCTCCACCTGACGCAGTATCTACCGGTTCTGGATTGGGGTCGCCGCTATGACCTCGACAAGCTGAGCGGCGATCTGGTCGCGGCGGTCATTGTGACGATCATGCTGATCCCGCAGTCGCTGGCCTATGCATTACTGGCAGGACTGCCTGCCGAAGCGGGGCTCTACGCCTCTATTCTGCCAATCGTGCTTTACGCGATCTTCGGCACCTCGCGCACACTGGCGGTTGGACCCGTGGCCGTGGTGTCGCTGATGACGGCGGCGGCTATCGGAAAGCTGGGCGATCAGGGCATCGACTACGTTACCGCGGCCCTGACGCTGGCCTTTCTGTCGGGTGTGTTTCTGCTGATCCTCGGCCTGTTCCGGCTGGGGTTCCTGGCGAACTTCCTGTCGCATCCGGTGATCGCCGGATTCATCACCGCCAGCGGCATCCTGATCGCCACCAGCCAACTCAAACACATTCTGGGCGTCAAGGCCTCGGGCGATACCTTGATCGAAATGCTGCACGGGCTGTGGTCGCACCTGGGCGAGATCAACTGGATCACCGTCGTGTTGGGCGTGGCGGCGACGGCGTTCCTCTTCTGGGTACGCAGCGGGCTCAAACCGCTGCTGGTACGCTTGGGATTGGGCAAGACCTTGTCGGACATGGGGGCAAAGGCCGGGCCGGTCATCGCCGTCGTGGCGACGACCCTTGCGGTGTGGGCCTTCGGCCTTGCGGATCGCGGCGTCGATATCGTCGGGTCGGTTCCGCAATCCCTGCCGCCCTTGACCCTGCCGTCATTTCATCCGCAGGTCCTGACCGCGATGATCGGGCCTGCCATCCTGATCTCGGTCATCGGCTTCGTGGAGTCGATCTCGGTCGCGCAGACCCTTGCCGCCAAACGCCGCCAGCGCGTCGACCCGGATCAGGAACTGATTGGCCTAGGCGCGGCAAACCTTGGCGCGTCCGTCACGGGCGGGTTTCCCGTCACCGGCGGGTTCTCGCGATCGGTGGTGAATTTCGACGCGGGCGCGCGCACCCCCGCTGCCGGGGCCTATACCGCCGTGGGATTGGCCATCGCCGCACTGATGCTGACGCCGCTCATATACTTCCTGCCCAAGGCGACTCTGGCAGCAACGATCATCGTCGCGGTCCTGAGCCTTGTCGATTTCTCGATCCTCAAACGCAGCTGGGTCTATTCCAAGGCCGATTTCGCCGCTGTCTCGGTGACGATCCTGCTGACGCTTGCACTTGGTGTCGAGGTCGGCGTGTCGGCGGGTGTGGTGATCTCGATCTTCATCCACCTCTACAAATCTTCGCGCCCGCATATGGCGGTAGTCGGTCAGGTGCCGGGCACCGAACACTATCGAAACGTCGACCGCCATGACGTCACGCTGCATGACGGCATCCTGTCGGTGCGGGTCGACGAAAGCCTTTATTTCGCCAACGCCCGCAATCTCGAAGACCGCATCTACGACATGGTCGCCGAGCGGGAAGACCTGCGGCATGTGATCCTGATGTGCTCGGCAGTGAACGAGATCGACCTGAGTGCGCTTGAAAGCCTAGAGGCGATCAACACCCGGCTTGGCGCACGCGATATCACCTTCCACCTCAGCGAAGTGAAAGGGCCCGTGATGGACGCTCTGAAGACGACCCACTTCCTTAGCGATCTGACGGGCGAAATCTTCCTGACACAACACCGTGCCGTGCAAGCGCTTTGCAACGGTTCCGTGGATCAATTCTCACCGTCCAAAGATGGAGTATCCTTATGAAACGCCGCCAGTTCCTCGCTCTCACAGCCGCCACGTTCGCCGCGCCCGCCGTGATGACCCGCCGGGCTTTCGCCGCGGAGCCCGGCGCGCCCCTGCCGATCCCGCAGGTCATGGAAGTCGGCCCCGGCGCAGGCAATACCCTGACCGCGATGAAAGGCACCCGCGAATTCATTCCTGGATCAGCGTCCGACACGCTGGGTTACGAGCAGGATTTTCTGGGCCCGCTTCTGCGGTTTCAGCGCGGGCGCGCGGCAAGGATCGACGTGATCAACCGAACCGATGATCCCATCACCGCCCATTGGCACGGCATGCACGTGCCCGGCCATCTCGACGGCGGGCCACAACTGGCCTTTGATCCCGGCGAGACGTGGTCGCCCGAGCTGCCGGTGGATCACCCCGCCGCTACGCTGTGGTATCATAGCCATGTCCACGGGCGCACCGCCGATCAGGTCTATCGCGGGCTGGCGGGCATGATCATCATCGACGATCCCGACGCAGACGATCTGCTGCCCCACGACTACGGTGTGAACGATTTCCCGCTGATCGTGCAGGACCGCAATTTCGACCGCTCCGGCCGTATGACCTATGACCTTGGCATGATGGACATGATGCAGGGCTTTCGCGGCAATGAGGTGCTGGTCAACGGCGTGATCCGCCCCAAGCTTACGGTTTCCGCCGGGCTGGTGCGCCTGCGACTGCTCAATGCCTCGAACGCCCGGATGTACGATTTCAGCTTTACCGACGGACGGCGGTTCCATCAGGTTGCCAGCGATGGCGGGCTTCTGCCCGCGCCCGTCACCATGGATGGTCTGCGATTGGCCCCGGCAGAGCGGGCCGAGATCGTCGTGGATTTCTCGGACAGGACCGGAGTCCGGTTGGTGTCGCGGGCGGTGAGCAGCGGTGGCATGATGGGTGGCGGCGGCATGATGGGAAATGGGGGAATGATGGGCGACGGGGACAATGCGGCCCCGCTCGACGTCATGTCCTTCGATATCGGCGATACCGCCGCGACCGGACCCACGCGCCTGCCTGCCTCCCTGCCATCGGAACTGCCCGATCTCGGCGCTCCGGCCCGGACCCGCGAGTTCATGCTCAACGTGCATGCGGGATCGATGATGGGCAGCATGGTGAACAATCTGATCGGCCGGGACAGCCAGATCATGGGCATCAACGGGCAGTCCTTCGACATGGGGCGCATCGACCTGTCCATTCCAATGGGCGAGACCGAGTTGTGGCGCATAAACGCGGACATGATGGTCCATCCGTTCCACGTTCATGGCGCATCGTTTCAGGTTCTGAAGATGGGCGGACGCGCCATCGATCCGGCGCGGATCGGCCTCAAGGACGTGGTTCATGTCGAAGGGATCACCGAAATCCTCATCCGTTTCGACAAACGCGCCGAAACAGAAGCACCGTTCATGTATCACTGCCATATTCTCGAACACGAGGATGCCGGGATGATGGGTCAGTTTACGGTCGCATAGGAGGGATCACGAGAATGGAAGAGCGCGACCACTGGAACAGGGTCTATGCCGCAAAGTCTGAGGACACGGTATCGTGGTTCCAGAAGGACGCTCAGCCGAGTCTCGATCTGATCCTGACCTATCCGGCTGCTGCAGCGCGGGGTGTGGTCGATATCGGCGCGGGGGCGTCGCGGCTGGTAGACCGGTTGCTGGACAACCACGTCGAAGATGTGACGTTGCTGGACCTGTCGAACAGAAGTTTCGATGTGGTCCGGGGTCGTCTGATCGGTCGGGACGTGCAGCCGACGTTTGTTGTTCAGGACGTCGCAGACTGGCAGCCCGCGCGCACATTCGGCATTTGGCACGACCGGGCGGCGTTTCATTTCCTGACCGACCGAGCATCGCAGGATGCGTATCTGTCAGTCCTGCAGTCCGCTACGGTCCCCGGTTCGATTGCTATCATTGCAACCTTCGCGGAAAACGGTCCCGAGCAGTGCAGTGGCCTTCCGGTGCAACGCTATTCCTCCGAGGCCCTTTCTGCCCGTATTGAGCCATCCTTTCGTCCATTGGAAACACGCAAGATTGACCATCTTACGCCCAACGGTGTGACACAGCCATTTCAGTATACGGTGCTGGAGGCAGTCTAAATTGAGAGACACCATAAAATGCGATCTGACCCATCGGGTAGCCCTCGGGCCGTCCGCCGACAGGTCACCCTGAAACCGCCCACCACCTGGATCACACCGAAACGCAAAAGGCCCCCGCCTGCTGACGGGAGCCTCAATCATTGCGGCGGTGTGGGCTGTTACTCTGCGGCCATCCGGTCAGACTGCGCGGTGCGCTCCATGATGTAATCCACGGCCTTCTGCGCCTCGGACGCGGCCCGGAAAATCGCCCGGCTGTCTTCCTTCATCGCCTCAAGCCACCCTTCGACATAAGCGGCGCTCTGGTCGAATTCAGGCTCCACCCCGATCTGCGCGCAAAGCATGCAGTTGCCAATCTCCGCCACCAGCTCCTCGAACGCATAAGCCTTGCGGTCGTTGAACCTGCCCAAACGGTCCAGCCGCTTTGTTGCGCCTGTCCAATGGATTGTCTCATGGGCCAAGGTACCAAAATACCCAGCCGCCCGATAGAACGTACCAATCGGCGGCATATGAATACGGTCGGTTTTGATGTTGTAGTAGGCGCGCGGTTCCTCGGTCACATCGATCTGTGCGCCGGTCGCGGCAAAAAATGCCTCCAACTCGGGATCGGCCACAGTGCCAAGATCACGGGGCGGATCAGGCAGGATGTAGAATTCAGCGGGCAAGCCCTCGATCTGATCAGCGTTGAACACGCGGTAGGCCTTGGCATAGGGAATCTGGCGTTCCTCACCGTTCTCGTCCTCGCGCTCGACGGTGCCGTATTTCACCACTGTTGCGGATTTCTCGCCCTTGCGGACATGGCCCCCAAGCTGTTTGGCCTGATTGAACGTCATCCAGCGGGCTGAGCTGTAATCCTTTGCCATCGCTGTCGCCCAAAGCATCAGGATGTTGATGCCCCGATAGGCCTCGCCGTTGAACCGTTCCGGCAAGCTGACACCTCCTCCTCCGCCGGTCCACGGCTTGCGCCAGGGCGGCGTCCCCGCCTCGATCTGCGCGATAATCTGATTGGTGACATGGGAATAAACGTCAAACTTTTCTGCGGCCATTTGTGACCCTCCTTCGAGTGACGCGGGCCGGGTCTCTTCCCCTTTCCGCCGATGGGCGGGCCTTCCTTCTCTGTTGTCTGGAATGCCCATGCATTCCGGACGGCAGAGCAGGTAAGGGCAAAGCCCGTCCTGCGGCCCGGCGGGGCCGTGACAACCGGGTGGAGGACGTGAATTTGGGAGGGAACCGCGCGCATGCGCGTGGGAGGAACCGGAATTCTCGACCGGAACCGACGCCACAGGCGGCGCTTGCCGGTTTTCTCGGACCTGCCGGGATGGCAGGCGGATCAACAGGATTTGAAAACGGTCAGGGTTGGGGTGAGCGGGCGTCAGCCCGTCGATCACCTGACCTGGCTATCACTCAAAGCGAGACCGGCACACTGCCGGGATCACTGAACTCTGTCAGCTTTACAGGAGTGAACCGAGGCGAAGGGCGGCCACAATCTTTTCAAAGTCTTAGGGTATTGTTCTGGGATAGGAGTTTCAAATGACAGCCGATGTACTAGGGCCAGACAACGCATTTTGGATCGATGGCGAATGGCTTGGTTGGGATAGCATTATTGACCCAGAAGAAACCAAATACAGCCGCCTCGCTGAACTTGAGCGCGAGGCTGAACTACGCCTGAAGTACCCAAACGCAGATCCAACTCTGGTTCCGTACTTTCAGGACCTGCTGACGCTTGCAGAGGCCTATTTCCGCGATACTGGGCAGCACCTCAACGTCTACGGCGACATTGGTGAGCTTTTCGGTGCGATCATGTATGGAATCAAACTTCACAAGAACCATGCCCAAGGCTCCGATGGTAGATTGGGAAACGACTTCGTTGAAATCAAAACAATCTCGCCGATCAACAGCAAAGAAAAGACCAGCGTGCGTCTCGACAGGCATTTCAATAAGTTGCTCGTCGTAAAGATTGACGATGACTTTGAAGTTTCGGGACGCCTCATAAAGCGGGCCAACTTGCCAAAAAGAGCGGGCAACAATCTCCAGCTGTCATGGGCAAACATGCCTGAAGCCAACTGATCTCAAACTGCTTACCTCTCCAATAATATACTATTGAGTGCATTGCTAATTCCGCCACACTGAGACTGTCTCTCCTTTCTCAGTTTATGCGATGAACCAAACGACTGAACTCGAACTCAACGTGACCACCGAACAAGGCCTTCGGGCGCTTGCCGAGGAGGGACATACGGTCGAAGTGCTTTGCAAAGCCGATCCTGAACGCAAAGGACCAAGCTGGTACGGTCTATGGATTATGCGGACGGTCGGAAACGATGGGCCGGAGAAAATTCTTGTCACTGCCAGGACGCGCGTGACGCAAAATGCGATAAGAGTGCGCGAGTTCAAGACTGCAACTGGAGTTATTTCGTTCCTCGTCGGCATAGGGTTCACACAGGCGAGCATTCCTATGAAGAACGGGGAAACGACCTCTCATCGCCTCGTCAGTGACTGAGACCTGGATCACGGTCGATGTCCCGATCCTTCTCGACCTCCTGATTCTTCTCTTGGTCGCGTTCGTCTTCGACTTCCAGCCGCTCACGCGGCTTGTTCAACACGTCTTTGAGCCGCTCGTTCACTGACGGCTTGCGGTCCTCGCGCCCAGTATCACCTGCAAGCTCAGATTCGCTGTGACCGTCCAGCTTGTGAACCGCCGCCTGACCATCGCGCCCGGCGTCCTTCTCCATGATCTCTTTCAGGCGCTCCCGCGCATAATTGCGGCCTTCCGACTTGGGCGTGTCGTCCTGGTCCGGTGACCGGCCCACAACGCGCGCCAGCCGCTCCCGGAAATCCTCCGGGTTTCGGTCGCGGTCCTTCGTGGCTGCAGCCCTGAGTGCTGCCAGACCGGCAGAGACGTGGCCCTGCCCGGCCTCGCGCTCGATGCCGTAGGTCTCGCGCGCCAGTTCCAGCCGCGCGCGCATTTCGCGGAATGCGGCACGAGCCTGGCGGGCGGCATGGACCACGGCCCCTCGCTCGGTAACGGGCACATACTCCCGGCCCTGACGCTCGGCTACTGCCTTCGCGCGTCGTTCCATGGAATTGGCCGCTGGCCCCAGCTTCAGCTCGGGGTCGCGGTCCAGTTCCTCGGCTGAGAGCTGATCGCCCCGCTCCAGCGCCGCCTCGCGCTGTGCTTCGAGCGACCGGTGATCGACGCGCTCCACCTCCCCTGCCCGTTCCAGGGCGCGGTTCTGCAACTCGGCCCAGAGACCGCGCATCTGCTCGATCTCGACGCCCCCGGTCTTCGCGGAATCGAGTACGCGGGTTTTGGCGGTGAAGCCATCCGATTCCAGCTTCCGGGTGGAGGTCAGGACATGGGCATGGTGGTTGCGCTGATCGCCCTCGCGGTGCGGCGCATGGATCGCCACATCGACAGCCACGCCGTAGCGGCTGACCAGCTCCTGGGCGAAGTCGCGGGTGATCTGAGACCGGGCCTCGGCGCTGATCTCGGAGGGCAGGGCCAGCTCCCACTCGCGGGCGGTGACGGAGTTGCGGCGGGTCTCGCTGGCCTCGACTTCGTTCCAGAGGCGGGACCGATCCGTAGCCCAGTCCGGGGCGTCCTTCGGGGTCAGGATGAAGGTCTCTTCGATGCCCTGCTTGCGGGTGTAGTCGTGGACGCGGCCTTCACGCTGGCACTCGATGCGCTCCCCGACACGGTAGGCCGCAGCTGCCGTGGCAGAGCGCCCGGCGCTGCGTTTGATCGTCTTCACAGAGAGGTGGTAGCTCGCCATGCGCCCTCCTCTCTCAAAGGCGATAGTTGCCGCCGTGGCAGAGCGCCCAACTCTTGGCTCGTGACAAGAGCTGAGGTGTTGGTGCAGAGTGGGGAAGAAGCCCAACCTCTTCTGGTTCCCTTGGGAAAGGGCTTCGTCCTCCCTGTTGGGCGTAAGACGGTGGTTTTGGAGATCAGTGATCCAAGACCGCCGCAGCTTTGCGCAACCGTCTTTTCCCCGGAGGCCCGCGCCCCAAATCGCAGTGCGCGTTCGCACCGCTGGGGCTGGAGGGGAAAAGACAGCCCGTCCGAAGCGAGCCTCTGGCTCTCCGAGGCGCGGGCTTGCCAGTGATCTGCCCCCAAATCCCCAGCCTTGTGGGGGGCGGGATATGGGGACAAATCACTGACGGTTTGCCGGGGGCAAACCCGGTTCGTGTCGGCACCATGAGGTCCGACGACACGAACCTCCCGCAAGGGAGACGCCAGCGGCAGACCGGCCCCCATCGTGGGGCATCGGGCGATACGCTGACGCGACATTGCGGGACGCGATCCAACTGCCAAAGTTAGCCCTGGAGAGTTTGAGAGGCCGGGAGGGCCTTTCATTCCGGCGCGCATCGCGTCGGACGGAGTTCGCCATCGGCTGAGGCCCTGCCTCAAGGAGATCGCACGCAAATCTCGGAACCGAAGGTGGAGAGTTTGCATAAGTGCGCCCTTGTCCTTTACAGGCCTACGGGTAAGCGCTATCGCTGGTTGTGGCAAGACTAACCTTTACACCTGCCCTCTTTGAAGTGGATTCCCGAATTGGCCGAGACTGAGCTTGAACGCGCCGAGAAACGCTATGCCCAGGCCAAGGCCCGCCTGCAGGCTCTGAAGAACCGGGAAGCCACCAGACAGCGCAAGCTGGATACACGGCGCAAGGTGATCCTGGGCGGGGCGCTCATGGACCTGGCGGAACGGGATTCCAATGCCGCCGCCATGCTCGACCGGCTGATCCGCAATCTGTCCCGTGAACAGGATCGCAAAGCCTTCGCAGAATGGGACGCCCCTGCCCCTACCGATGATGGCGCGTCCTGATGCGGAGCGTGATGCTCGTCTTCGGGGGGCTGTTCCGTTTCTTCGGTCGGTTGATCTTCACGCCCATCCTGTTGGGCTGGATGATCGGCGCTGTGCTGTTCGGGGCGATGCTCGGCTCCCTGGTGGCCACGCCGTTCATCTTCGCCTTCTTCGATCAGACGCCCGGCGAAAGCGCCTGGCAATGGCTGGTCTTCGGTCCCTTCATGTTCATAGGCGCTGTCTTCGGGTTCCAGTATTGGCGAATGGCGTCCGGGGCCGATGCTTATTTCGGACTGACCGGCGACAGCCACGGCTCGGCGCGGTTTGCGAACCGCAAAGAGCTGAAGAAGCTTCAGCGGGAAGACGGCCTCCTGATCGGGCGCAATCCGCACACAGGGCGGTTGCTACACTATGACGGCCCGGCCCATCTGATCACCCTCGCCCCGACGCGGGCCGGGAAAGGTGTCGGCACGGTGATCCCGAACCTGCTGGCGGCGGAACGCTCCGTGCTGGTCATCGACCCCAAGGGCGAGAACGCGCGCATCGCAGGGAAAGCCCGGCGGCGGTTCGGGACGGTTCATGTCCTCGATCCTTTTGAGGTCAGCGGCCATCCCTCCGCCGCCTACAACCCACTCGACCGGCTGACACCGGACAGTCTCGATCTGGGCGAGGATGCGGCCTCCCTGACAGAGGCGCTGGTGATGGACCCGCCGGGCCAGGTGACGGAAGCGCATTGGAACGAGGAAGCCAAAGCCATCCTCGGCGGGCTGATTATGTTCTGCGTCTGCCACGAAGACCGCGACCGCCGGTCCCTCGCCACCGTCCGGGAATATCTGACCCTGCCCCCGGAAAAACTCCGGGCGCTGCTGGAGCTGATGCAGGAAAGCGACGAGGCAGGCGGGCTGATCGCGCGCGCCGCCAACCGGTTCCTCGGCAAAGCAGACCGGGAAGCCGCCTCAGTCCTGTCGAACGCGCAACGCCATACGCATTTCCTGGACTCGCCCCGGATCGCAAAATGTCTGGCGCGCTCGGACTTCGCCTTCTCCGATCTGCGCCACCGGATCACTTCGGTGTTCCTGGTCCTCCCGCCCAACAGGATGGACGCCTACAGCCGCTGGCTGCGTCTTCTGGTCTCCCAGGCCCTTCAGGACATCGCACGGGACGCTGAACGGTCTCAGAGCGCGTCAGAGGAGGGCCGTTCTGTGCGCCTCAAGGCCTCGAACCCCACGTTAGGGCCTGCTCTCTTCCTTCTGGATGAATTTGCCGCCCTGGGCCGTCTGGAGGCCGTAGAGCGCGCCATGGGGCTGATGGCAGGCTATGGGCTGCAACTCTGGCCGATCCTGCAGGACATGAGCCAGCTCAAGGACCTCTATGGCGACCGCGCTGGCACCTTCATTGCCAATGCCGGGGTGCAACAGGTCTTCGGGGTGAATGATTTTGAGACGGCCAAGTGGCTAAGCCAGATGATCGGCCAGGAAACTGCCGGGTTCCAGACGGACAGCTTCAAGCCCGGCGATGGCCCCAGCTTCTCGAACAACCTCACGGGCCGCGATCTGCTGACCCCGGACGAAATCATGCAACTCCCGCCAGATCGTCAGCTCCTCCGCGTCCAGGGACAGGCCACCGCCATCGCACAAAAGCTGCGTTACTACGCCGATCCTGAATTCGCCGGGCTGTTCACGCCCGAAGCCCGATAACCTGAAAGCAATCCGCCATGTCCGACACGCCTGCCTCCCCTGCCCCGCTCTCAGACGATGATCTGCGCGAAACGCTCGATCTTCTCGCCACGGCTGTCGCCAGCATCTCTGATCGCGTGGATGATCAGACGCGGGTGCTCGACCGGGTGAACAAGACGGCGACGGAAGCCCGCTCTGCGGCCTTTGCAGCTCAAAAACAGACAGACCCGGAACACTATGGCGAGATTGTCGGCGCGACCATCGACGGCAGGATTGGCGATACCTTGGACCGCGTTGGCCAGATGGCCGGTGATCTCCTCCGGGCGTCCAACCACACCCAGGAAGTTCTCAGGAAAGCAGAGGATGCCAAGTCAGACGCCATGCGCCAACTTTGGGAACGGGAACAAAAGCTGGATCGTTTCAAAAGCCGTTTTCCATGGTTCGGTCTGGGCGCTGTCGTTCTGGCTCTTGTGCTGACGGTGACGCTTCCTCGTTTCTTAGCCAGCAACGCTTCCATGTGCGCTGTCCTTGGTGCTTCCTGGACCACGACAACCACGGGTGTTGATGCATGCGTTTTTTACCAGCGGTGAGCGGCGATGTGCTGACGGTGATCAGCTCTGCCCGAAAAGCTGGGTGTTATATTTGTGTTATAGAAGGTGTTACGAGAATCGGCTTACAGCCAAGACACTGATACTAGTCGAAAATAATGGAGTGTT
>NZ_CP115767.1 GCF_027912675.1 Paracoccus sp. SCSIO 75233
AGGCTGACGCTGGCCGACCGGCGGCTGTTCAACGTCCTGTTGCGTCATGCCTTCGGGCCAGACCTGGCGTCAGAGAACCGGCGCTTTGAAATCGCGGTTGCTGACCTAAGAGAAACACACGAAAGCAATGATCGGCTTGTGCAGTCGATTGAAGCCCTCATGACGACCGTGGTGACGATCCAGCGCCCGGACGGATCAACCGACCGCGTGCAGCTCCTAGGCTGGAACAACCTGTCAGACCCCAAGCGCAAACGCGGCAATCTGAAATATTCAATCCCGCCCGAGCTGGCGTTGCTGCTCAAGGATTCCACCGTCTTTGCCAAGCTGGAGCTGGAAGTGCTGCGGGCCTTCACCTCGAAGTATGCCTTGGCCCTCTATGAAGCCGTGGCCCGGCGCGTGCGGCTCAAGCATGTGTTCACTGAACGGTTCGCCCTGGACGACTTTCGGGAACTCTTAGGCGTCGAGCCTGGGAAGCTGGAAACCTTTGGCAACCTGAACCAATACGCGATCAAGCCCGCCCTTCTGGAAGTGAATGCCCTGTCAGATTTCACTGTTACGGTGATGCCTGAGAAAACTGGGCGGCGCGTTACTGGCGTTCTGATCGGCTGGGGGGCGAAGGACATTGAAGGCCGGAAAGCCGCCTATGCCGAGCTGCAACGCCCCCGCGTAGGCCGCAAGGCGCGGATCACCGGGACCGTTGAGGAAATGTTGCCGCCGGAGGTGATTGAGTGAAAATTTTGGATACAGAAGGGATCAATTTTGGATACAGAAGGGATCAAAATGAGGATGAAATCAATTTTGCTAGGTGCAATCCTGGTGGCCACGCTTTCCGCTTGCGGCGGCAATATGCAAGGTGTTGTGCGCGGCACCGGACAGCCGGTCACCTTCGCTTACGAACAAGGCATGTCGAGTGATAGTCTAACCGCTGAGATCGACGGTGAAGCCTTTGCGGGTAAGGCGGTTATGCGCGGGGCTTCCACAACTGTCGGCACCGCCTTTGGGACGGCGACCGCAGGCACCACTACTGCTTTCGGCACGTCCACGCTGAGCGGTTCCAGCTACACGGGCGATTTTGTTGCCACCCTGATCGGCAACCGGGGATCAACACTTTCCTGCCAGCTCCAATACGCGGATTCGAGCGGCTTCACGACCGCAGGCGGCGTTGGCGTTTGCCAGCACAGCGACGGGCGAGTTATCGACATAGTTTGGTGAACTAATGGAAGCATTAGCCTGGGTAGGCCGCGCGTGCCTCAGCGCCGTTTTCCACCGTTAGAATATTCCGAACGGTGGTCGCGTGCCACTTGCCGCCCCGTGCGGTTTTGATCCCCCGCGCGTTCAATTCCGCCGCAATCTGGCGAAGGGATGCGCCCCCTGCCCTGATCTGCTCGATCACCGGCAAGACGTTCTCTGCATGGGCCAGCGCCCGCGCCTTGTTCACCGCCGCGCCCTTGCGTGCCGCCTGAAGCTGCTCAGAAACCCGCTCAGGGATAGCCCACCCCAGCTTGACCCCACGCACCTTCGCCGCCGCCAGCGCCGCCTTGGTGCGCTCTGAAATTGCGCGGCCCTCTTGTTCTGCGACTGCGGCCATAATGTGCAGCACAAAACGGTTCGCTTCTGGCATATCCGCCGCCGTGACCTCGACCCCGCCTTCCAGAAGGTTTGCGATGAAAGCCATATTGCGGGCGAGACGATCCAGCTTGGCAATGAGCAACACGGCCCCTGCCCGCTTCGCCTCTGCCAGCGCCCGCGCCAGCTCCGGGCGATCCGACCGCTTGCCGCTTTCGACCTCGACAAACTCTGCCACGACCTCGCCCCGGCCCAGGACATGCGCCGCAACCGCCGCGCGTTGCGCTTCCAACCCCAAGCCGCTCTGGCCCTGGCGTTCGGTTGATACGCGAAGGTAGGTGACGAATTTCATGGCGCGGGCCTCTCGATCCTAGGGGAAATCTTAGGGTGTATAAAAACCCTACGTCCGTTGCGTCTCTATACATATGTATGCATTTACGTAAATACGCAAGTACGCATGTGTGAAATTATGCGTTTGCGGCTTCGCACATTTGCGATAGCGTCCCGAACTATGAAAACGATCCTCATAGCCGCTCAAAAAGGCGGGGCCGGGAAAACCACCTTGGCCCGAAACCTGTCCGTTGCCGCCTCTCTGGACGGCAGGAAGGTGCTTTGCCTCGATCTGGACCCGCAAGGCTCGCTCAGAGGATGGTGGGGAAGCCGTGAAGCCGAAACCCCGGCCATGTTGGACCGTGACCCCGCCCCTCACGCGCTACGCGCCACACTGGACGCGGCCAAGGCGCAATTCGACCTCTGCATAATCGACACGCCACCAGCCGCCCCAGAGTGGCTATCTGAGGCGCTTGGGGCGGCTGACCTGGTGTTGATCCCGGTTCGACCTTCCCCGGACGATCTGCGAGCCGTAGGCGCGACCATAGCCGCCGTGAATGCCGCGAAGGTGCCGTTTGCTTTTGCACTGTCTCAGACGCCGCGTGCGCGGATCACAGAAGAAGCGGCCCGCGTCCTGGCGCAACATGGAAGGGTTGCACCCGTGAATATCGCTCAACGGGTTGCCTATGCTGAGACCGGCGCGACCGGCCAAGGGGTATCTGAGACAACCGACGATAAGGCGGGGGCCGAGATTGCCGCCGTATGGGATTACGTGAAAGGGATTCTGAATGGCTAAGAAGCCCGTGGCCCTCGATGGCCTGTTGAACACTGAAAGCCGCCCAACCGATACCGGGATACCGCAACGCGGGGCAGGGCAGGGCGCAGCTCAGGACAAGAAACCGGCAAAGCGCCCAGGTGAGAAGCGGCTAACGCTGGCCCTCGATGGCGAGACCTACAAGCGCCTGAGGCTTCATGCCGCCGAAACCGACCAAACGCACCAGGCGATATTGGAAGCGGCTCTTGCGGAATACCTTAAGCGCACAAATGCGTAGTTACGTAATTATGTGAATGCGCGCCAATGAACCTTTTCAACCGCAAAACTCTTGCACGCCATATCAAACCTGCTTCGCTGCCCGCAGATCACCTAGCCGCCCTTGAAGCCTGGACTGAGCTGATCCGGGATGGCCGCATCTACTCGCTGAAAGAAGTCGCCCTGCATGGGCAATTCACCTCGAAGATAGTCGAAAGCGTTCTTGGCTATCACGGCCCAGCCGGGGGCGCGGAATATGCGCGGGAGCGGCAGAAAGAGATTATGGAGAAAGACGCCGGGCGCGATGGCCAGTCGGCGGTTCACAAGCTGGACGGTCACAGCGAGTATGACATTGGCGAGGACACAGGGCGCGAGACGCGCAAATCGCGTCCCGCATTGGCAGGGTTTATGCAGTGACAATTTCCATTGATGACCTCCGCGCCTTTCTCGAAATCGCCCGCACGCGCAGCTTTTCACTGGCGGCGGACAAGCTTCTGGTGACCTCTCCGGCGATCACCCGGCGGATCAAGAAGATGGAAGAGCTGATCGGCGAGCCGCTGTTTGAGCGGACCACCCACATGGTGCGCCTGAGTCCGGCCGGAGAAGAGCTGTTCCCCCGTGCCGAGCAGCTGCTGCGGGAATTCGATGCCTTTGAAACGGTGGCCATGACCATGTCCGGCAACCGGTCGACCACGATCCGCTTTGCCAGCGTGACCAGTGTCGCCGGATCGGTCCTGCCACAGATGCTGGCCGATTTCCACGACCGCTTTCCCGCCTGCCGGTTCGATCTGCAGGACGGGCACGGCACCATCGTTCACCGGCTGGTCGAAGAGCAGGTTGTCGAATTCGGCATCGGCACGCGGCCTGCCCCCGGCTCTAACCTGAACTTCGACCACCTGATCGACGATCCGATTGTCGCCGCCGTGCCGAGGTCGGACCCCCTGTTTGCCGCTCAGGCCCTGGACTGGACCGAGGTTGCGCAGCACGACTTCATGATCCTCAAGGGCGAATCCTCGTTCTTCGGGCATGTCGAGCTTGAGCTGCGCCATGCCGGGAAACCGATGCCGCCGGGCATTCGGGTGCGCGACGTCTCGACCCTGCTGGGGTTTGTCGAACAGGGCGCTTCGCCGATCATCGTGACCGGGCTGATCGCCAGCCGCTGCCGCGGACCGGGGGTCAAGGCCATCGCGATTGCCGATCCGGTCCTTTACAACGCGCTCGGCATCGTGACCTATCCGAACCGCCAGCTCAGCACTGCCGCAGCCGATCTTGTGGCCCATATCCGCGAGGCCCTGCCCCGGCTGCACAATGACATTCTGGATCGAATTCAGACCGGATGAAGCAATCTGATAGTTAGTTTGACTGACAACAGATTAATTATTATTCAGTTCAAATTACTTCCCTGCCGGATATTATCCTGAGACCGGCGCAGGTCGGTGGAGGACCGCATCGCGTCCGAGGAAGACGCAAGGGAGGAAACATGAAGCTATTCGCTTCGGCGGCGCTGGCCGCTATCGTGTCGGCCGCATCGGTTGCCGCGCAGGACCATACCATCGACGTGTCGCTCGACACTGGCCCGACGCACCTGCGCAACGTTCTGGTGCACGACATCGCCAAAAAGATCGAAGAGGCCTCGGAGGGGCGGCTCAAGTTCAACTTCTTCGAAGGCGGATCGCAGTACAATGACCGTGACGTGACCACCGCGCTCGCTCAGGGTGCCATCGACATGGCGCTGCCGGGTCACTGGAATCTCGCCAGGATCGTTCCGGACTATAACGTGCTTGGCCTTCCGATGTTCTACGGTCTGCCGCGTCAAGAGCAGTACAAGGCCACTGACGGCGAAACCGGAGCCGCGCTGGCGAAAGAGACCGAAGAAAAGCTGGGCGTGGTCGTTCTGGGCAACTGGATGGACCTCGGGTTTGGCGCGATGTTCTTTACCGAAACCGCAGTCGAGGTGCCCGAGGACATCAAGGGGCTCAAGATGCGTTCGCCCGGCGGCGCCGTGGCCGTCGCCCGGTTCGAGAAACTCGGCGCGACCGGCGTTTCGATCCCCTTCCCCGATGTGCCGCAGGCGCTGCAGAAGGGCACCATCGACGGCCTGATGTCCTCCTTTGAATCGGTGCGTTCGGCCAAGCTATGGGACAGCGGGCTGAAACATTCCTATTCCGATTATCACGCCTTTTATCAATACGTTCCCCTGGTCAGCGCCAAGGCCTGGAACGATCTGCCCGCCGATCTGCAAGAGATCATGCGCACCACCTGGAACGAAGGCGTGGCCGAGGCCCGCGAGGCCGCAGCCGAAGCTCAGGCCAAGGCGGCAGAAGAGGCGGCGAGCCACGGGATGACGAACATCTCGGCAGCCGAAGCCGACCTTGATGCTCTGCGTGCCGATCTTATGGCCGATCAGGACCGTCTGGCCGAAGAACTGCGGGTCGATCCCGCGATCGTCGCCACGGCGCAGAAAGACCTCGCCGAGTGAACGCGCGCCGCAGCCCCGCAGGGGGCTGCGGTCACCGATGCACTCTGGCTGATGGAAGCGACCGATGAACCGAATAGTGAAAGCGCTGAGCCGCTTTGAAACCCTTGTCATGGGCTGTGTCGCGGGCGTAGCTATCCTTCTGGTCGTATACGAGGTGCTGGCTCGCTACCTTGTGCCGTCGATGCTGACGGACTGGGGCGGCGAGGTGATCATCTACCTCATTGTCAGCGCCGTGCTGATCGGCGGCGGGTCCCTTGTCACCCAGGGGCGTCATGTCCGCGCCGATCTGTTCATCCGCGTGGTGCCCGATGCGGTGCGCCGGACCGCCGACGTGGCCTCGCTGATCGCGGGTCTGGTCTATTGCGGCATCGTCGCGCGCTATGGCGTCGACATGGTCGCTTTTGCCCGCATGATCGACATCCGCTCGGACAGCTCTCTGCAGTTCCCGCAATGGATCTTCTATGTCGTCGTGCCGATGGCCTTCGCCTCGATGGCGCTGCGCTATGCGCTGCTGCTGTGGCAGGTCATCTTTCGCGGCGCCGATCCCTATCCTTCGGAGGCCGGGCATCAGCAATCCGCCGGGTCCCCCGCCGTGCAGGAGGGTCTCTGATGTCCCCGATCGCCGCCCTTTCCGGGTTTCTCGCCCTGCTGGTCGCAGGCTTTCCCGTCTTCCTCGTTCTCGGGATCGTCTCGCTGGTGCTCTTTGCCGCCGAAGGCCGTCCTATGGTCGCCCTGCCGCAGCTCTTTATCGACCACCTGAAATCCGACACGCTGGTCTCGGTGCCCTTCTTCGTGATCGCCGCGACCTTCATGCAGCGGGGTGGCATCGCCAAGGCGCTGGTCGATTTCGCCTATAGCTGGATCGGCGGCGTGCGCGGCGGCATTGCCCTGGTCTGCGTGCTGGCCACGATGGTCTTTTCGGCGATCTCCGGCTCGTCGGTTGCCACCGCTATGGCCATGGGGACGCTGCTGGTCCCGGCCATGCGCGACACCGGCTATGACGAAAAGTTCGCGCTCGGGGTTGTGGCTTCTTCGGGGACGCTCGGCATCCTGATCCCGCCCTCACTGGCGATGATCCTCTTTGCCGTGGTCGCCGGGGAAAGCGTGCCGCAGCTGTTTCTCGCGGGGGTGATCCCCGGCATGCTGCAGGTCGGCATCTTTGCGGCTTGGATCATCTATGTCTCGCGTCGACGCGGCTATGCCGCCGGTTCAACAATGAGCCGGGCCGAATTCTGGGCCGTCAACCGCCGCGCCCTGCCCGCGATGCTGCTGCCGCTGATCATCCTCGGCGGGATCTACAGCGGCCTGGTCACGGTCAACGAAGCCGCCGGCATGGCCGCCTTTGTCTCGATCGTCGTCTCGGTCGTCTTCTACAAGGGCTGCACCATGTCCGAGCTTCCCCGCATCCTGGCCGATGCGATACAGGCCACGGCGGTGATCTTCTTTATCACCATCGGGGCGCTCGCCTTCGGGCACTGGATCACCTCGGAAGGTTTCGCGCGGCAGATGGTCGACTACGTGACCGAGAACGAGCTTTCGGCCTGGCACTTCCTGCTGCTGATCAACCTGGTGATGTTCATGCTGGGGATGTTCCTCGAAACCATCGCGGTGATCCTGATCGTGGTGCCGCTGGTGCTGCCGCTGCTTGCGCCGCTCGGGATCGACCCGGTGCATTTCGCGGTGATCATCGTGATCAACATGGAGATCGCGCTGCTGACGCCACCGGTCGGGCTGAACCTTTTCATCATGGCCTCGACCACCGGCGCGCCGGTCGACCGGGTGGCGCGCGGGGTCCTGCCGTTCATCGCCCTGCTGCTGGTGCTTCTCGCCATGGTCACCTTCATCCCGCAACTCTCGCTGTTCCTGCCGGAGATGTTCTATGGACGCTGACACACCCCCGCTGCCGCTGACCCGATCGGTCGCCGACTGGATCGGCCGGGCCGACAGCCTGCCGGTCGGACCATCGGCCCTGACTTGGGCACGGCACTGCCTGCTGGACTGGACCGCCGTCACCATCGCGGCGCGCAGCGAACCGCTGGTTGCCGCGACCCTCGCCACCGCACGCGAAGACGCCACCGGCGCGGCCTCGGTGGTCGGGCATAATGACCGCATCAGCCCGGCCTGGGCGGTTCTGGTCAACGGTGCGGCGGGGCATGCGCTGGATTACGACGATGTCAATTCCGCCATGGTCGGCCATCCGACCGTCGCCGTGCTGCCCGCCCTGCTGACCCGCGCCGAGACCCGCGATCTGCCGGTCGGGCCGGTGCTCGACGCGCTGGTGCGCGGTTACGAGGTCGCGGCGCGGCTCGGTGCGATGATCGGCGCCGATCACTATGCGCAGGGGTTCCACAACACTGCCACCATCGGCACCTTCGGCAGTGCGGCGGCGCTTGCCGCGCTGGACCGGTTCACGGAGGATCAGACCGCCCATGCGCTCGGCGTCGCGGCGGCGCGGGCGGCAGGGCTCAAATCGATGTTCGGCACGATGACCAAGCCGGTGCAGGTAGGCGCGGCGGCGCAGGCCGGATACCTTGCCACGCGGTTGGTCGCCAACGGGCTGAGCGCCTATCCAGACGCCATCGAATCTGCGCAGGGCTTTCTGCAGGCCCATGGCCTGAACCCCGCCGCGCCGGTCTTTGATCCCGCGCCGCAGGGTGTCTTTGCGGTGGAACAGACACTCTTTAAACGCCACGCCGCCTGCTACCTGACCCATGCCGCCATCGAATGCATCCAGGTGCTGGTCGCCGATCACGGCGCGGACGGCATCGATCGCCTGACCCTGCATGTGCCCAATGCCATTCTGGGGTCGTGCAACATCGACGACCCCGCCACGGATCTCGAATGCAAGTTCAGCCTGCGCCACATCGCAGCCATGGTCCTGTCCCGGACCGATACCGCCGATCTCGGCGCCTATGACGTGGACCATGCCCGGACCGAAGCGATGCAGGCCTTGCGCAACCGCGTCCGCGTGATCGGAGAGGATGTTCCCGCCTCGGCGCTGATGTGGTCTCGGGTCTCGGCGCAGCTGACCGACGGGCGCACGGCCGAGGTCGAATTCGACACCGGCGTCCCGGAAACGGACACCGATGCGCAGTGGCAGGCGCTCTGCGACAAGGCCGGCCGCATCATCGACCCGGTCCTCGGACCGGGGCGCGCCGGCCGCATCATCACCCTCATCGAGCAAGACGCCCCGGTGAAACAGCTGTTGGAGGCAACAAGATGACGGACACCATCGTCACCGATCTCAAATCGCGCGCCCGGACGTGGCACCGCGGACACTATTACGAGGACTTTGCGCTGGATCAGACCTTTGTCCATCACTGGGGGCGGACGCTGACCGAGGCGGACAATACCGTCTTCACCACGCTGACCCTGCACTACAACCCGATCTATACCAACGCCGATTTCGCCCGCGCCCAGGGTCATGCCGGGGCGGTGGTCTGCCCGCTTCTGGTGTTCAACACGATCTTTGGCCTCTCGGTCGAGGATCTGTCGGAAATCGGCGGCCCCTTTCTGGGCGTCGACAAGATGACCCACCACCGGCCGGTGATCGTGGGGGAAACCGTCTATGCCCGGTCCCGCGTGATCGACCGGCGGGAACCGAAAAGCCGCCCGGACTACGGCATCGTCACCTGGGCAACCACCGGGCTGGATGAAACCGGCGCGCCGGTGATCGACTTTGAACGCGCCAATCTCGTGAGGAAGAGACCATGACCGAACCGCTGACCCCCAACCAGGGCTACCTCACCGAAGAACGCCTGATGATCCGCGACCTTGCACGGGACTTTACCCGGAACGAGGTGCTGCCCGCCGCCAACCGGCTCGATCCTGAACACGGCACCATCCCGCCCGAGCTGATCACCAAGATGGCCGATCTGGGCCTCTTCGGCATCACCGTCCCCGAGGACGAAGGCGGTCAGGGCCTCGGCGCCTTTGAATACTGCCTCGTCGCCGAAGAGCTGGCGCGCGGCTGGATGTCGGTCGCCTCGCTCATCGCGCGTGGCAACGGCACGTTCTACAAGGAGGGGCTGCGCAAGGATCATCCGCGACGCCAGGAACTTCTGTCGCGCAGCGCCTCGGGCGACATGCTGGTGGCCTATGCCCTGTCCGAGCCGAACACCGGGTCCGACCTGTCCTCGATTGCCTGCCGTGCGGTCAAGGACGGTGAGGACTGGCTGATCTCGGGTCAGAAATACTGGTGCACCTTCGCCGATGGCGCCGATGCCATCCTGGTCTTTGCCCGCACCTCGCCACCGCCCGCCGCCGACAAGCGGCATTTGGGCATCTCGGCCTTTCTGGTCGAGAAACCGCGCGGCGAACTGCCCGCGAACTGCAGCGGCGCGCCGATCCCCAAGATCGGCTATTTTGGCTGGAACACGTTTGAGCTGTCGTTCGATGGCTGCCGCGTCCCGGCCAGAGCAATGATCGGCGACGAGGGCAAGGCGTTCTACATGATGGCCGCCGGGCTGGAAACCGCCCGCGCCCATACCGCTGCGCGCTCCATCGGACTGGCGCAGGGCGCTCTGGACGATGCCATTGCCTACGCCAGGGACCGACGCCAATTCGCCGTGCCGATCGCGGAATTCCAGGCGATCCGCTTCAAGATCGCCACCATGGCCACCAAGATCGAGGCCGCGCGCCAGCTGCTCTATCATGTCTGCACCCAGATCGACCTGGGCAAGCGCTGCGATACCGAATCCTCGATGGTGAAATATTTCGCCTCCGAGATCGCCGAAGAGGTGACCTCGGAATCGCTGCAGATCCATGGCGGCGCGGGCTATACGAAACTCTTTGCGGTTGAACGCCACTGGCGCGACGCGCGGCTGACCAAGATCTTCGAGGGCACCTCGGAGATCCAGCAGCGGATCATTTCGGACAACCTGCTGGGCCGCTCCGAGATCGACAAGCAGATCGCCCGCAACGCCTATTCCAAGACCTACGGGTGATACCATGTTTATGACCCCCTCTGACCTGACCTCGCGCGATACCTATTTCGAGGATTTCGAACCCGGCGAGGTGATCCGCCACGCCCGCGGCAAGACCATGACCGAGATGGACAATGTGCTGCTGACCAATCTGGTGATGAACACCGCCCACGCCCATTTCAACGAGGACTTCATGAAGGACGCCTTCAAGGGCGTCGCGGGGTTCGATACCCGCGTGGTCTATGGCGGGCTGAACTTTTCGCTGGTGGTCGGGCTGGCCGCGCAGGACACCGGCGAACAGGTGATCGCCGAACTGGGCATGGATGCCATCCGGCTCCGCACCCCGGTGCATCATGGCGATACGCTCTATGCCTTTACCGAGGTGCTGGAAAAACGCGATGCCGACAGGGCGGACGCCGGGATCATCCGGTTCAAGCACTATGGCATCAACCAGCAGGACAAGCTGGTCTGCGAACTGGAACGGACCGTGCTGATCCGCCGCCGGGTGGCGGCATGAGCGACACGGCCCCCGCTGGACCGCTGGACGGCATCACTGTTCTGGACCTTACCGCGATGCTGGCCGGTCCCTTTGCCACCATGGTGCTGGGCGATCTCGGAGCCCGCATCATCAAGGTCGAATCCGCCGAGGGCGACATGGTCCGCCCCTCGGCCCGCCTGCCCGGCAATGACGATCCCAAGGGGTTCGGCGGCTATTTCCAGTCGATCAACCGCAACAAGGAATCCATCGTCATCGATCTCAAGTCGGCCGGGGGCAAAGAGATCGTCCGCCGTCTCGCCGCGCAGTCCGACATCGTGGTCGAGAATTTCCGCGCCGGGGTGATGGATCGTCTGGGCCTGTCCTACGAGGACCTCAGCGCGCTCAGACCCGGTCTGGTCTATGGTTGCATCCGCGGCTTTGGCGACGCGCGGACCGGCCGTAGCCCCTATGCCGACTGGCCCGCCTTTGACGTGGTCGCCCAGGCCATGGGCGGCATCATGGGGATCACCGGTCTGGCGGGGGGCGAGCCGACCAAGATCGGCGCCGGGATCGGCGACACCGTGCCCTCGCTCTTTCTGGCGACCGGGGTACTGGCCGCGCTGCACCGGGCCCGCGCCACCGGCGAAAGCCAGTTCGTCGACGTGGGCATGTACGACTCGGTCCTCGCCGTCTGTGAACGCATCGTCTACCAGAACTCGTATTTCGACGAGAACCCCGGCCCCGAGGGATCGAGCCACCCGCTGCTCTGCCCCTTCGGCCTGTTCCCCACCACCGACGGCCATGTCGCCATCGGCTGCCCGCGCGATCACTTCTGGGCGATCCTGGCCGAAGAGATGGGCCAGCCCGCCCTTGCCACCGATCCCAGGTTCCGCACCAACGAAGACCGGGTGAAACACCGCGCCCGGACCGAGGCGCTGGTTCGCGACTGGACCGCGCGGCTGTCCAAGCAGCAGATCATGGAGCGGCTCGGCGGGCGTATCCCCCTCGGACCGGTGAACCGCGCGGGCGACATCGTCACCGATCCCCATGTCGCCGCGCGCAACATGCTGGCCACCGTCGATCAGCCCGGTCCCGGCGGCCGCGAGGTGCAGATCGTGAACACGCCGATCCACCTGCTCGAAACCCCCGGCGGCGTGCGCAACCGCAGCCCGCTGCTGGGCGAACATACCGACCGGGTCCTGGCCGAAATCGGCTTCGGACCCGACGACATTACCGAACTCCACGCCTCGGGCGTGGTCGCCTAGGAGACCCCAATGAAGAACACCACCCGCCCGAAGCGCCTGCGGCGCTGCCAGCTCTCCGTGCCCGGAAGCTCCGAAAAGATGATGCGCAAGGCCGCCGGAATGGACCTCGACTACGTCTTTCTCGATCTTGAGGACGCCGTGGCCCCGAACCGCAAGAAAGAGGCGCGCGGCATGGTGGTCGAGGTGCTGAATACGCTCGACTTTGGCCGCACCACGCGCTGCGTGCGCATCAACGACACCGGCACACCCTATTGCTACGGCGATATCATCGAGGTGGTCACCGGCGCGCGCGAGAATGTCGATGTGATCATGCTGACTAAGCCCTTCACCCCCGCCGATCTGCTCTTTGTGGACAAGCTGCTCAGCCAGCTCGAGGCGGATCTGGGCCTGACCAAGAAGATCGGGCTGGAATGTCTGATCGAAGAGGTCGAGGCCATGGTCGCCGTGAACGAGATCGCCTCCTGTACCCCCCGGCTCGAGGCGCTGATCTTCGGTATCGGAGACTATTCCGCCAGCCAGGGCGTCCCCTTTGCCGAGATCGAGGGCAAGGGCGATTACCCCGCAGACATATGGCACTACCAACGGCACCGGCTGATCATGGCCTGCCGGGCCAATGGCATCGACGCGGTGGACGGACCTTTCCCCGATTTCACCGACGCCGATCAGTTCCGCATCGAATGCCAGCGTGCGCAGATGCTGGGTGCAGTTGGAAAATGGGCGATACACCCCAGCCAAGTCACCATCGCACAAGAGGTATTCTCGCCTGCACAGGACGATGTGGACCGGGCGCGCGAGATCAAGGCGCTCTATGACGAGGCGCTGGACAAGGGCCTGGGCGCGGTGACCTACGAAGGCAAGATGATCGACATTGCCGTTGTGCGCCTGCTGCAGAACACGATCGACATGGCCGACCTGATCGGCATGTAGAATAAACCAAAGGAGCGGCAGCCAGCATCGGGCGACGGCTCCTAGACAATAACTGGAACTTTAAGGAGTGACCGCAGATGAAGGTGCTTGTGCCTGTCAAACGCGTGATCGACTACAACGTGTTAAAGGCTGGGAGTCACGCCTGCTCGTTGTCTATGTAACGGAAGCCGCGCACGAGCAAAGCCTTGCTCTGATCTATGCTGGCCTAACCCGATTGAAGCGGAGTCAGGAAGGGAGCTGGCTGACAGTTGTGTGTTCCGCACCGCAGCTCCACGATTACGGTCGGACATTCCCAGATCATGTGGCGGTGACGGACACAGCTGTATTGTAGGTGGTATCGGCACAAACGGTCGTTTTTGTCCGCCTCGCCTGCCCCGCCCAGGATCAACCGCTTAGCTAAGACAAAAAGGGGTAGATTCCGGTAGGGGGCAGGATCGTATCACAAGGCATTTTGGCGGTGCCGCCTGACGATGTCCGTGACGGTGTTTTTCGAGATGCCGAGGTCCCGGGCGATCCATCTGTATGACCTTCCGTCTTTGACAGCCTGTAGCACCTTCGGAGCCAGCTTGTCGGACTTGGGGCGCTGTCCTGGCTGGCGCCCAAGCTTCTTGCCGCGTGCTCGCGCCGCGGCGAGGCCGGATTTCACGCGCTCGCTGAGCAGATCGCGCTCGAATTGCGCGATCCCGGCCAGCATGGTGGCCATCATCCGACCGTGAGGTGTGTCGAGCTCGAAGGTCATGCCGTTCATAGCCACGACCGAGACTTTCCAGCCCGCAAGCCGATTGAGGGTATCGAGCAGGTCCTGAGTGGACCGCCCCCACCGGGAAAGCTCGCTGACCAGAATGGCGTCTATCTGCCGGGCCTGCGCGAGATCGAGGATCTGATTGCGGGCGGCGCGATTGGCTGAGGCTCCGGAGGCCGTTTCCTTGAACACGCCGACTACGTCATAGCCGCCGCGTTCCGCAAATGCGGTCAGTTCCGCGACCTGCCGCTCGCAGGACTGATCAGAAGTCGAAACTCTGGCGTAGATGGCCGCGCGTTGTCCCAGTTGAACCCCCTCGGAATTTGGCCTTGCAAGCCTTTGATTTTGCTGGTGCGGATTTTGTCCTGAACAGACTAATGACTAACAAGGACAATCCCACATGCCAAGACGCTCTATTCTGACCGCGCGCCAACGCGCGGCGTTGATCGACCTTCCAAAAAACGACGCCAGCATCCTCCACCACTACACGCTGTCGGATCATGACATCGAAATCATTCGGACCCGTCGCCATGCACGCAATCGCCTCGGCTTTGCTCTTCAGCTTTGTGCGTTCCGGTATCCTGGCCGACTGTTGGTGTCGGGTGAGGTCATTCCGGAGGCCGTCAGTCGCTTCATCGCCGCACAGCTTGGCGAAGAGATGGATGAGCTTTCCCATTACGCTGAGACCGACGTAACGCGGCGAAGGCATCTGGTCGATTTGCGTCAGGTCTACGGCTTCAGGATGTTTTCCGGTCACCGCGCACGCGAGCTGAAGGCCTGGCTGGCGGGCGAGGCGGAGAACGCGACCACCACCCTGCGCGCCTTCAAATCCCTTGGTGCCGCCTTGCTCGACGCCAGAAGCGATGGCGCGTCCTTGGATCATGCGACGGAGTTGGCCTGCGGGTGGGAACGGCTGGAAGGGTTGGTGGCCACTGCCGCCGAGTTGACGGACACGATGGCCGCTGACCCCTTGGCGCATGTTGGCCAAGGCTATCACCAGTTCCGGCGCTATGCCCCGCGCATGCTGCGCGCGTTGGATATCCAGGCGGCGGGTGTCACTGCGCCCTTGCTGCAGGCCAGCACACTGATCGCGGGCGATGAGAGACCCGAGACACCACCGGTTGGCTTCCTGCGGCGCGGCTCGAAATGGCACCGCCATCTGAATGTCCAGGAGGAAGATGGCCACCGGCTCTGGGAAGTGGCGGTGCTGTTCCATCTACGGGATGCGTTCCGCTCCGGCGATATCTGGGTGCCTCATTCCCGACGCTACAGCGATCTGAAACAGGCTTTGGTTCCAGTCGAGGCGGTGAAGGACATACCAAGACTGGCCGTGCCGCTCGATCCGGAAGCCTGGCTTGCCGACCGTAAGGCACGCATGACCGACGGCCTGGCGCGGCTGGCCAAGGCAGCGCGTGCGGGGGCCATCCCCGGCGGCTCGTTCGAGAACGGCATCCTGAAACTCGACCGCCTGAGCGCCGCGGTGCCCGAAGAGGCGGACGAGCTGGTGCTCGATCTCTACGACCGACTGCCCGCCATATGCCTTGGAAAATCAGACGGTTTTCGAGCTGACTAGTATGCGAAGAAAGCGCCCTTATTTCCTGCCACCTTCACCCTTTGTCTAAATCTGCCTATTTTAGAAATGGCCTGAGAGGCGGTTCAGGTGATCCATGATCCCGACCAGGGCGCGATCTGAGAGGGCGTCGTGTTCCCGGCAAAGCCGCTCATAAGTGCGCCAGTGCATTCCCTTAGGCTTGCCCCAGTCGCCGCCTTCTAGGACGCCACCAGGCCAGCCCATCTTGTCGCGGATGCGATCTGCCCGCCGTGCCGCTCGATCCCCCGGCTTTTCGCGTTGAGAGGGGTAGGCCAGCCGGTAGCAATGGCGGCACGCAAAGATTGCCCCGCCGTAGAGGATGGCGACCCGGCGACCACAGCCCCGAGCTGGGCAGAGGAACCAATGCCGCTCGCCGCCCATGTGGCAGGGCGTGGTATCGAGATAGACGGGATAGCGTTCGGGTTGCCATTCCCCGCCTCGATCCCGTTGGCGATAGTCCAGGATCACGCGCCCAGGCTCTGACTGGACATTGATCGAGCCTGTCACCTCGCCACCGCGCGACCAGGTAATGCGGCGGCTGATCCCGGAATCCAGAAGCCCCTCACGTTTCAGCCACCGAATGTCGATCGAGCGGTAATCGTCCGTTGTGTCTGCTCCGAACTGCCAGTGTCGCCCGCTACCGATCCCGCCCATGCCTCACCTCAGATTTTGCCGAAATCATTTGGAAACTTGCCCGGTATCGGTTTGGCCATACGGTTTTCGGAAGATACACCAACCTCAGATACCGCCTGAGAGGCACTGAGAAGCCCGTAGAGCGCCATTGGGCGATTTTGGCACCCTTACCCATACCTCAAGCCCTCACGCCGCTTAAATCGCCGCTCTGACGCGCTTTCATGGCCTGTTTGAGCGGACGGGCAATATCGAACCGTTTCTTGAGTGCTGTCGTGCCCCTGATCTGACCTTGCGGCGCGTCGTATCTGCCAGACCTTTCGCGGCCACCGAACGCCTGGCCCCGGACCAGCTTGCGGGTGTTGGGGACCAGATTGCCGCGAAACATACGTTCAGACGGTTCGCCCTTCCCGAGATAGGCGGCGAGGTAGAAGCCGGATCGTTCCGGGTGCGTGTCTTTCGCCAGATGCCACGACCGCCAGACGCTACACGCGAACTCGCCCTCTGTCCGGCCCTGAGACTTGGTGCGGGGAGTGTGGTCTAAAGGTTCGCCGAGAAGATCGGAGAGGTAGGCCCCGATGGCATTTTGCTTTCCGCGCGGCAGATGAAAGGCAAGGTGCCAGTGTTCGCCCAGCTCTGAGGTTGTTTCGCGGACCCAAAGATACAGGAAGCCACCGCCGCAACGGGCACCAATCCATTTTCTCAGCAACTCGACCAGGTAGCCGATCCGCTCGACGGGTGATTGTGCAAAGAGCGGATTGGCGTTGTCGTGATGGTAAAGCGATGACCAGCGAACCGTAAGAAGTGTGTTGATCGGAAAACCGAGGATGGCAGCACATTTCGCCGCTTCGATGAATTTGGCCTGAGACCCGACCGGCAAACCGTCCGTGCGCTTTGCCGGCGGCTGAACTGTTCTGGCGGTTTCGCCGACCAACACGTCCGGCGGGCGGGCTGCGGCTGCGGGGATGGATGCCGCCCCTTGCCCGGCCTTGTTCGCTAGTGTGCTCCTTTGTGGGTTCTGGTGGGAACCATACGGTATAGGTAACGCGCGAGCTATATATATAGGCCGCTTCCGTAACTCGGGCGTTTCAGCCGTTCCGTTTGAACCTGATGCGGTAAATTGCGTGTCCAGTTTCTTAACCTCGATGCGCCCGCCGTTCCTCCCATTTCGACCGGGCGAGATGTTGTTAGTGGATGGTGCTGCCTCTGGTTTCGTTCTCAGCAAACCATGCTTCTGCCGCTTCCTTTCGGATGCGTTGAATGCCGCCAATGGTGACAACGGCGGGTGTTGCGCCTTGGCGCTTGAGTTTGTGCCAAGTGGATCGGCTAATACCTACGGCCTGACAGAAGTCAGCCACGGTGAGCAGGGGTGAAATGTCCATATCTTGCGGTCCGTGTGTGAGCAGATACGAGCCATTGTAGTGTTTTGGCCGCTACAGATCAAGGAACAAAGGTCGAACATGGCAAAAATTATGCGATTACGTAAATCCGCATTTATGCTGCGAACGTTCTTCTTCTTTTTCTTCTAGAATCTTCTTACTTCGCAGCCTGTAACGCTATGATCTGCAATGTAAAATCAACCAAACTCTTAGGAATCGGGCGAGGACGGATTAGTTTTGGGGCGGTTATCGCTTAGTTTTGGGGCGGTTATCGCTTAGTTTTGGGGCGGTTTGTACGCCACCTGGATCGAGACACAAAACCTTGCCTCTGGCACGGCTTTACTCTTAGCTTTTGGCGAATCGCCAGCTAACGGAAAGCCATTGTCGGAATCGAACCGCCCCAAAACTAATAATACGCGGACGCTCGATGTCGCCCCGAACATGGGCGAGATGGTGAAACCTGCCGAGTTGATCGAGGTGAAGGGCGCGTCC